>CAHJXH010000022.1 GCA_903644075.1 Sphingobacteriaceae bacterium
AATTGCGAAGACTTCTGATGCTTCGTTAAAAATATAAAAATCTACTTGTTTAAGACTATGAATTCAGTTTTGCTGTATGCATTGAATCGTGCCTTTAGACACTTATTCGATACGCTGTATACCAACTGCATTTATCAAGGTTGTCTGTAACACAGGATAGTCAGGCAGCCTTGATTCTCTCTTACTGTAACATGCTGGTACAGACTATCAGTGTACGCACGCACTGCCTTTGACACGCTGTTCTTGCTGATTTATTTTTACACATCCAGCGACAGGATAAGCACCCCGTTTACATCCATGTTTAATAAGTAAACATATCCAGTTAACTAAGGAGCTTTAGCTATATCTCTCAAACTTGCTTTTTATTCTTTAGGTCCGACCCAAACGGGCACCATTCTTCAATCCCCAAATGCAGGAGATTTGTCTCTCAGATAAACTAACGCTATAAATGACCAGTCAATTATCAAACGATCAACCGGTCGCTATGCCGAATGAAAAATTTCTAAAAGATAATTCTCATCTCAATATGAAACTTTCAATTAACAATTACCATTCCGACATGCCGGCCAATTGTATTACGAATTCTCATCTTAACTATGGAGCCTTATAATATGGAGTCTTTTAATTTTAATGAACTTCCCGAGGTTGTCCGTCAGCTCTTTGAAAAAGTGGAGCATCTGGAAGAAATGCTCCTGAATTTACAGCCAGCTAAAGAGGATGAAAATGACTTATTAACGATCCATGAAGCAGCAGAGTTTCTAAAAATCACCCCCGCAGCTCTATATACTAAGGTTAGCAGAAAAGAGGTACCTGTAAATAAACCAGGAAAGCGATTATATTTTAATAAAAATGAATTAAAAGAGTGGATTAGCGCAGGTAAAAGAAAGACCTTAAATGATATCCGCAGGGAAACCGAATTACGAATGACTAAGCCCAAAAAATATGTTTAAACGCTCCTTTCAAAACGCTTAGAATTTTAATTTGATTCGTCCAGCAGCCTCAATCTTTTTCTTATCCTTAACTTTGGTATAGATCAAAGTTGTCTTAACGCTTTTATGCCCAAGCAATTTGGATACAGTCAGTAATTCAGTTCCGAACTCTAACTGTAAAGTTGCATAGGTATGCCTAAAGCTATGAAAGGTGATATTCTTCGCGATGCCCGCTTTTTTCAGCCAATCTTTAAAGCATGGCTTCAGACTTGAGTAGGCAAGATTGGGAAAGACCCGTTCATTTGGTAACCCTCTTTCGCCAAGTATCTCAACCGCCTGATCCGAAACCGGCAGAATTTCAGCGCCCTCTGTTTTTTCCTGGGTAAACTGCAAATTGTATTTGCCCTCAGTGCCCCTGACTTCAGACCAATATAAAGTTTTGACGTCTGAAAAACGGAGGCCGGTCAAGCCCGCAAAAATTGCTGCGCGTTTGATGAGATCAGACTTCGCAGGCGTATCAACCAGTTGTTGAAATTCCTCTATTTCCAACTGCTCCCTATGTGTTTCCTTAGGCGTTATAGGATTTACCTGAACGTACAGATCTACATTAAGCAAGCTCTGTTTATAGGCACGGCGAAGGAGCGTGCGAAACTTTGCAAAATAACTTACAGCGGTATTTCTCGCGATCGGCGTTCCTCTTCGGCTAATGCCAGGACCGCTCAACAGAAAATTCTTATAATCTTCACAAAGAAACTCGTCAAGGTCACTAAAGATGAGATCATGACCACTGAATTCAGCAAAGTAGCGAAATGCCATCGCATTATTATCTGATGATGATTGCGCTTTTGAATTGGTGTAGTCCCTGAAATATTCAATAAAGCTGGAGTCTCTTTCCCGGTCAGAAATAAATCCGAATTTTCTGTTTTGAATGTCTAGCTGCCTTGTCGCCCTGATGCTTTCCACCAGCGCTTTCGTTTCGGCGTTATGTTTACGTTCCCAAACAGTAGCCGGTTTGTTATAAATGAACAGCTCAAGAAATTCAAAACGCTGTGGTTTTCCGTTCTTGGGATTACGCAAAGGCGGCGAAAAGTCGAGGTATACCGACATCCGGCCTTTGCTGATCGGCTTTGTTCTGACATGTACCTTAGGCATATATCCCTCCCGGATTAAAGATTTTATCAAGATGGGATTTTAGCACGTAGGTATATTTGCCGACCTGGTATTTGGGAATGCTGTTCCTTTTCAGAATTTCAACTAATGCCTTTTCGGAAATATTGTAGATCTTTTGTGCCTCACCCATATGGCAGCAATCAGACAGGTTGGAGCTATTTGGTGTTTTTACGTCAATAACTTCCGGTAACTCAAACAGGCGGTCAAGATCAGCACGATTAATTATTGTTTTTCTGACCGATAAATTGGTTGCTTTCAATCTGCCTAACTTAATCATGGAATAAACGATCTTGTCCGATACTCCCAATAACTTCGCAGCTGCCTTTACGCTTAGAAATTCAAGAGTAGACAACTCTTCCATTTGATGCCCTATAACTTCCCTGACAACTTTTTGCGTGGCAGTGATCTTATCGTTTCGCAACCTTAGTTTGTAATTCTTCGAATTACAGGCTTTGCTGCAAAAACGGCTGACCGTCGTTTTCGCAACAAAAATTCCTCCGCATTGCTCACATACTTTTTTGACCGTGAAATTTGAACTCATTACGATTATCCTCTTACTTTTTGTTTCTCATTATTATAAACCAAAATCCACAACCATAAACCGACAATAATTATCTGTATATTAGCCAGATAGAGATGACGGGCGAGATGACTACAGATATTATTTCGTTGCCAATGTTTCTACATTTTGGCAAAGAAGTAACCCGTTAAGTCTCCTGCAAGGGTTATTAAGCGTCGTTAAGAGGAATGGAGCGACAGAAGCCACATCATTCCTCCTTCCGCAGATGACTTTCAAAAATTTTCTTTTTGAGTAACATCTGAGTAACAAAAGTCGGAAAAACAGGGCTAATTATCCAAGAATACGGACAAGAGAAATTAACATAACTTATTAACAATGAGCAATTTACTTGTCATACGTTGTCATATTTTTGCGGTATTTGGCGGGGTTATTTGCCGATACAAAACTTGGAAAATATATTCTCTAACAGATCATCCGTAGTAACACTGCCTGTGATTTCGCCTAAATAATGGAGCGCTTGTTTAATATCTATGGCTAAAAACTCGGAAGTAATTGGGTTGTCTATACCATCTAATACACGGCTCAGTGATTCTTCAGTTTTTTGAAGTGCCTGCAGGTGGCGGATATTGGTTACCAGGGTTTCGTCGCCGCTAAGTTGACCTTTAATGGCTGTGTGGTAAATTTTATGTTTCAGCTCGTCGATATGTTGTTTCTCTTTGGCTGAAACATGCATCATGCTTTCTGTTTGCGGTAATTCGGCGATTTGCAGAGAGGTTAGCAAGTCTATTTTATTGGCTACTACCAGCATTGGGAAGCCTGGGCGCTGTAAGTTTTCTAAATCAGTATTTAAATCAGCCAGGCTAATTTCCAGAGGGTCAAATACATAAATCAATATGGCCGACTGATTAATCTTTTCATAAGCCTTTTGTACACCGATGGCCTCTATGGTATCTGTAGCTTCGCGAATTCCGGCGGTATCTGTCAGGCGGAAGTTTACACCATTGATGTTCAATATCTCCTCAATGGTATCGCGGGTTGTACCGGCAATATCACTTACAATAGCACGTTCTTCGTTTAATAAAGCATTTAACAAGGTCGATTTTCCGGCGTTTGGCCTGCCGGCAATAACTGTATTGATACCTTGTTTTATGGCATTGCCCAACTCAAACGATTGGATCAATTTACTTAGTATCATCAGAATATTGACGATCAGCTGTTTAAGCTGATCGCGGTTGGCAAATTCTACATCTTCTTCAGAAAAATCAAGTTCGAGTTCAATCAGCGAAGCAAAATTTACCAATTGTTCGCGTAGGCCTTTTAACTGGTTGCTAAAACCACCCCGGAGCTGGCTCATAGCTGCTTGTTGTGAAGCTTTAGAGTTAGAAGCAATTAAATCTGCAACTGCCTCTGCCTGAGAAAGATCAAGCTGTCCATTTAAGAAAGCTCTTAAAGTAAATTCGCCAGGCTGTGCAGGCCTTGCCCCGCTCCTGATCAGCAGTTTTATAACCGATTCAATAATGTAAGCAGAACCGTGGCAAGAGATCTCCACCACATTCTCACGGGTATATGATTTTGGCGCGATAAACAACGATACCAAAACTTCATCCAGTACAACTTGGCCATCAACAATATGGCCGAAATGTATAGTATGTGAAGCCTGCTTGCTCAGGTCTTTCCCTTTAAAAACTTTTTGCGTAATAGCTACAGCATCAGGCCCCGAAAGGCGGATAATGCCAATTGCCCCGGTTCCGTTTGGTGTGGCCAGGGCCACTATAGTATCGTCGGTAGTATAGTTCATGATAATGCTGCAAAGTTCGGTATAATTTGCGTATTGCAAAGTCTATACAAAATCATGTTTTATATTACCATGTCATTCAGCGCGATAGCGAAAATCTTCTACAATATGTAAATTCGGCTTGTAAATGGTACTTTGTTGATCGAAGAAGATTCTCGCTATCGCTCTGAATGACAAAGTAGAGATTACAATCCAAAGCCAAACTTCTCCTCTATTCCCAATCCAAACAAAGCAAAATCATATTTCACCGGATCGAGCGGATCGAAGCTGCGGAGATGCTCAGTTAATTCTACGGCGGTTTGCCAGTCGGTTTGCTTGCGGGTAATGAGCTTGAGGTTGCGGGCAACGCGGTCTACGTGGAGGTCGCAGGGTATAATGAGATCGGCTGATTTTATCTTATTCCAGATGCCAAAATCTACACCACAATCATCTTTACGCACCATCCAGCGCAGAAACATGTTCAGCCGTTTGCAGGTTGATTTTTGCGAGGGCGATGAGATATGCTTCTTGGTGCGATGCGGGTAATCGGGCAGGGAAAAGAAATAGGAACGGAAATGGTTGAGGGCTGTTTCTACGCTCAATTTGTTGCTCAAAGAAGATTCTTCGCAATCGCTCTGAATGACAAGTTTTGATTTGGGTAGAAATGCATTCTCCAGGCTATCAAACTGCTCGTAATGCCATCTAAAGAAACTGATGAAGTATAAAGTATCAACATCATTAAACGTACGGTGCTTAAAACTTAATAGCTTTTTAAGATCTGGTTCCTGATGATTCATAATAAAATCGTAAGGAGCACCATCCATTAATTCAATTAGCTGACGGCATTTATTGATGATGGTTACACGCTGCCCCCAGGCTAATATAGATGCCCAGAAGCCCATGATCTCAATGTCCTGTTTCAGCTTAAAGCTATGCGGTATAACTATCGGGTCGTTGGTTATAAAATCCGGGCGGTTATACTGGGCAACTTTAGCATCTAGAAAGGCTTTGATATCGGTAACCATTGATTGGGTTTAAATAGATTATAAATATAAACGCCATTGCGAGCGGTAGCGTGGCAATCCCCGACCTACAGAGTTGCTCTGTATAGTTCGCGATTGCTTCGTACCTCGCAATGACGTTATATGGATGAGTTTGTCTTGATTCCTGATTCTCGATTCTACGCTAACGCGTTCTTCAAGTCTTCCAATAAATCTTCAATATCCTCTACCCCTACACTTAAGCGCAGCAGGCTATCAACCACTCCTACTTTTTCGCGTACCTCTTTAGGTATGGAACCGTGGGTCATGGTAGCAGGATGGTTTAACAATGATTCTACACCACCCAATGATTCGGCCAGGGTAAATACTTTAAAATTTGATGCAATACGGAAGGTTTCTGCCAGATCGGCATCCTTAAGTGTGATCGAGATCATACCGCCGAAGCCGCGCATCTGCTTTTTGGCAACTTCGTGGTTTGGATGATCTGTAAAGCCCGGCCAGTAAATTTTATCAACCTTTGGGTGGGTCTTCAAAAATTCCGCAACCTGTTTGCCATTTTCGCAATGTGCTTTCATACGCAGGTGCAGTGTTTTAATGCCACGTAAGGCCAGGAAGCTATCCATTGGACCCGGAGTAGCGCCGCAAGCATTATAAATGAACCACAAGCGTTTGTATAGCTCCTCATCGTTTAACATCAGGGCCCCCATTACTAAATCTGAATGGCCGCCAATGTATTTGGTTACCGAATGCATCACAATGTCTGCACCCAAATCAATCGGGTTTTGCAGGTATGGCGAAGCAAAGGTATTATCAACCACAAAAGTCAGATTGTTAGCTCTGGTAATTTTACCGATAGCCTCAATATCTACAATTTGCATGGTTGGGTTAGTTGGGGTTTCTACCCAAACCAGTTTGGTGTTTTCGTTGGTGTACTGTGCAACAATTTCGGGATCAGATAAATCCAGGAAATGGAATTTGATACCGTAATTGGCAAATATTTTGGTGAAGATACGGTATGAACCGCCGTACAAGTCGTTCCCTGTAATTACCTCATCACCTGGCTGCAACAACTTCATTACCGCATCAGTTGCGCCCATTCCGCTCGAGAAAGCTAAAGCAAATTTTGCATTCTCTAATGCTGCTAAACAACCTTCCAATGCGCTGCGAGTTGGGTTTGTACCGCGAGAATACTCATAACCCTGATTATCGCCCGGCGCTTTTTGCGCGTAGGTTGATGTTTGATATATCGGCGTCATAACCGCGCCGGTTGATGGATCGGGCTCCTGCCCTGCATGTATTGCTTTTGTTCCGAATTTCATCTGTAGTGAATAGTTGATTAAGTGAGTGGTGAGTAGTTTTAACCTCCCATTTCACTCTTCTTCTTTTTTAAAATATTGAATATAACCGTTTATCAATTTGAGGCAAGTATCATGTTCGATTTGAAACGATTGTAAGACCTCATCATTAATAATTTTTTCATCGACGCCAATTAGCATATGATCTAAAGTTTCTGATAATGAACCTCTGGCCATTACACAAAAACGTATATTATCCTGATAATTGTATCTACCATGTCCTTCGGCAAGATTATTACCTATTGACCTGCTTGAACATATTATTTGGTCAGATAATCTCAATGTTTCTTCTTTTGGAAACGTTTTAACCATTGCAGAAATATAAACTCTTATCTCTCTTACCTTTTTCCAAACATCTAAATCTGTAAATGATGCCATATAGTAAATGGTTAATTAAGTTCTTCGATTAGCTTAGTTATCCGATTTTAAACCATTCACTACTCACTCAATCAACCACTCACTAACCCTTAATACGCCCTTGCAAATACCACCCTTTGTGTTGATGGTTTGCCGGTTAAAATACATTTACCTTCTTCTTGTTTATTGTTCAAAGGTATGCAACGGATTGTAGCCTTAGTCTCATCTTTTATCTGTTGCTCTGTTTCTGGCGTACCATCCCAGTGCGCTAAAAGGAAGCCTGGTTTCTCATCTAATAAACGTTTAAACTCTTCGTAAGTATCTACCTCGGTAGTATTTTCTTTGTTGAAGTTGGCCGCTTTATTAAAGATGTTCTTTTGAATTTCTTCTAACAGGTTTTCGATATGGTTAGCTAAACCTTCCTGTGGTACGGTTTCTTTGGTACGTGTATCACGACGGGCCAGTTCAACTGTGGCATTCTGCATATCGCGGCTACCGATGGCAACGCGCAAAGGCACACCTTTCAGTTCATACTCTGCAAATTTAAAGCCCGGGCGTTGTGTATCGCGGTTATCAAATTTGATAGAAATGTTTTTTGCTTTCAGTTCAGTAGTTAAACCTTTTACATAAGCAGTAATGTTTTCCAGCTCTTCGTCGTGCTTATAAATCGGCACAACAACAACCTGTATCGGTGCCAGCATTGGCGGGATCACCAAACCTGCATCGTCAGAGTGCGACATGATCAGCGCACCCATTAAACGGGTTGAAACGCCCCATGAAGTAGCCCAAACGTAATCAAGTTTGTTCTCTTTATCGGTAAATTTCACATCAAAAGCCTTAGCAAAGTTCTGACCTAAAAAGTGTGATGTACCTGCCTGTAAAGCTTTACCATCCTGCATTAAGGCTTCGATGCAATAAGTATCTAAAGCACCTGCGAAACGCTCGTTAGGAGTTTTACGGCCTTTAATAACCGGTACAGCCAGCCAGTTTTCAGAAAAATCTGCATAAACCTCCAGCATTTGTTCTGCTTCAGCAATTGCTTCGGCAGCTGTGGCGTGCGCAGTGTGGCCTTCCTGCCATAAAAATTCGCTGGTACGTAAAAATAAACGGGTACGCATTTCCCAACGCACTACGTTAGCCCACTGATTAATTAACAAAGGCAAATCGCGGTACGATTGGATCCAGCCTTTATAGGTGTTCCAGATAATGGTTTCCGAAGTTGGCCTAACAATCAGTTCTTCCTCTAATTTGGCGTCTTCATCAACAATAATATTGCCGTTTCCGTCATTCTTTAAACGATAGTGTGTTACAACCGCACATTCTTTGGCAAAGCCTTCTACGTGGCTTGCCTCTTTTGAGAAGAACGATTTTGGTATAAACAGCGGAAAATAAGCGTTACTGTGCCCGGTGTCTTTAAACATTTTGTCTAGCACTGCCTGCATTTTTTCCCAGATCGAATAGCCGTACGGCTTAATGATCATACAGCCCCTTACCGGAGAATATTCGGCTAAATCTGCTTTTATTACAAGGTCGTTAAACCATTGTGAATAATCTTCGTCTTTACTGATGATACCTTTACTCATAATATGTTTTGTGGAATGGATTTTGACTATTGAATTATGTATAATTGCTGTCAAAATTATAAATTTAAACTTTATTTGAACTGAAATTTAACTTCTGCACCATGAATCGCAATATAATTAGTGGAGCAATGCTTATAGCTATAGTGGCATTGGCTTCATGTTCAACACAGAAAGTCGCATCTAATCAACACGTTGACGATGATGTGTACTTCACCAAAGCCAAGGCTGGCGAACAAGTACCCATGCAAATTGCGTACAATCAAAATGTTTATACCACCCCTCAGGATAACTCTGGAACCTATAGTGATGACGATTATTACTATTATGATAGCTATGCATCGCGCATAAATCGCTTTAGTTATAACTCACCGTTTAATTATTATGATGATTATTACTACGATTATACTTCGACCCCTACTTACGGTGGTTATGCAGGTTATGATCTCAACTCATATGCTTACGGCGGTTATGGCTTGGGTGTAGGTATAGGATTTGGCTTCGGCGGCTATTATGGTTATTCACCATTTGGCATTGGCTGGGGTGGCGGTTATCCATACTGGGGCATCTACTCTGCTTACGGCTACGGCTATCCAGGATACTGGGGAGGCGGATACTACGGTGGTGGTTACGGTTATGGCGGAGGCTACAGAGGCACCCCGCGCCCATACCGTGGCTCTGGTGTACCGGGAGGTGCTTATGCCAATCGTTCTGTACGCGGCGTAGGTTATAATGGTGCTTATCAAAATGCCGGTTATTATCCGGGCCGAGCGGTTAATAGTAACGGCCGCCGGATTACTACAAATGGTTACGGAAACAATGGTAATTATAATAACGGGCAACAAGGCCGCCAAACACGACCTACCAGAACCGATTATCCAACATATCAACCAACACGTACTACCAACTCAATGCCAAGCAGCAGCGGTGGCGGCGGTAACAGTGGTGGCGGCGGCGGCGGTGGCTCAAGACCAGTTAGACCTTAATTACAATTAGCACATCATCAATGAAGATCAAATACTTATTAAGCGTAATTGCTATAGTAGCAATTACCAAAACAACTTACGCCCAATATGCGCAGGATGCGTTAAGGTTCTCTACTTTTCAGCCGGGATCAACCTCGCGTATTAAAGCTTTGGGTAATGCCGGCACAGCCGTAGGCGGCGACTTAAGCTCTATCGGTAACAACCCTGCAGGTTTGGGCTTTTTTACCCATTCCGAACTGAGTATTACGCCTGAGTTTAATGCATCCAAAACAAATGCGACGTACTTTGGGCAGTCAACCCAGGCTACTCAAAATCAGCTTAACCTTAATAATGCATCGGTTGTATTTTACTCGAGGTTAAATAATAACAATGCCGATAAATCAAAAGGCTGGTTAAGCTTAAACTTTGGTGTAGGTTATAACCGTACCAATAATTATTATCAAAACACCTATTACACTGGCCGTAACCCTAATAATTCAATCAATAATTATTATGCAGAGCTGGCTAATAATTACGGCATAGATGATCCGGGTGCGCTGCAAAGCTGGGCTTATGATCAAAACTTAATTGATAAGTATGGTGCTAATAGTGTTTACAGAAGCAATGCACTTGCAGGTGTAAACCAGGTTAAAAACTCATACACATCAGGCGGCGAATCTGAGATAGATCTTTCGGTGGGTGCCAACTATAGCAACAAACTTTACCTGGGTTTTGGTATTGGTATAACTGATCTACGTTATAATACCACAAGTGCATTTACCGAAACAGGTACCGCATCTGTTTTAGAAAATAACGTAGCTGTAAACAGAGGTTATAACTCTGTTTATTCGCAAGATCAGCAAACACGGGGCAATGGTTTCAATGCACGCTTTGGTTTAATATACAAACCTGTTGAAGTTGTGCGCCTGGGTGTAACCTTTACCACCCCTACCTGGTACAATATCGACGATAATTATAACGAAGCCCTTGCTACTAAATTAAGCAGCGGAGTAAATGGCGCGAGCGCAAACAATTATCCGTTTAGTTATAACCTGCGTACCCCGCTTAAAGTGGCTGGTGGTGCATCTGTATTCTTAGGCACTATCGGTTTTATTACCGGCGATGTGGAGTATGAAGATTACTCGAGCATGAACCTTGATTACGACGGTGCAGGCGGGGATAACAGTGATATTAAACGCTTATACAAATCTGTAGTGAACGCACACGTAGGTGCCGAGATTAAAGCCGATCAGCTTTATATCCGTGGTGGTTACGGTGTACAGGGGAATCCTTTAGTACAATATGGCGGCAACATTAATACTGTAAGTGGTGGTTTAGGCTACCGCTTCGGTTCTTACTCTATTGATGCTACTTATACTCACGTTAGCGGTAACTCAACCCAATTCCCTTATGAATTGGCCACAGAAACCAACTATGGCGCAGATATCAAGAACGTTTATAACAACGTGTTCTTGACTTTAGGAATGAGGTTCTAAGATAATTTCACTCATAAAAAGAAGCCCGGTTGCAAAACAACCGGGCTTCTTTTATTTTTTACTGTAGAGACACAATATTTTGTGTCTTCCAATACATTGTTTAAACATTAAGAGAGACACAAAATATTGTGACTCTACGTGCTGGGTTTAATCTTCGTTCACAAACGAACGTAGCATCCAGGTATTTTTCTCTTTGAATTGCATAAAGCGGTTCACCATATCATTGGTACCATCGTCGCCGGCGTCGGCTGTAATAGCTAATAGTTCGCGTTCTATATCAATCAAAGTGGCCATGTCATCAATAATAGCTTTAACCATATCAGTATCCAGCATTCCAATGGTATTAACTTCTTTAATTTTTGAAGTGCTGATATAATCCTGAAAAGTGCTTACCGGCGGTTTTCCCAACGCTAAAATTCTTTCGGCCAATTCGTCTATAGTGGTTAAAGCATCGGTATACAATTCTTCAAACTTAACGTGCAGGGTAAAAAAGCTTTTGCCTTTTACGTTCCAGTGGCAGCCCCTTAGTTTCTGATAGTGAATATGATAGTTGGCCAGGTAATCGTTCAGGTGGTCAACAACGGGTCTTACTTTGCCTTCTTCGAGGCCTATTTCTTTAGCATCCATAATAATTATTTGTGTGATTGACTAACAGCGATTATTCTGTCATTGTTTATAACAAAGCTAACTCATTACAGGTATTTTTCCATATTTGTAAAATCGATATGCTATTGACTCCGACTATAATTCAACACTTTGATGTGCCCGTTTGGCGCATGGAAATTGACGAATTTACCGACACCATTTTCCTCGAACTACGCAACAGTACAAATAAACAAGTAAGCTTTGCGGCTATAGATCTCAGCCCAGGTAACCTCAATTTTAAAGATCTCGTGATGCCCGAACGCTGGTTAAGCGGAATAGAAACCGCGTATAAAGGTGTATTGATTTTGCACGGCTATCAATCAGAAGCAGCGCCTGTACACAAAGGATTAACCGGCATTGATGGCACCACAGGCGAAATATTATGGAATGACTACAATGTTAATTTCGAACTACTTAGCACTGATGGCATAGTAGTTTATGATGCCCGGATTCAGCCTAAAAACTTGTATATTATTGATGCTCAAACAGGCCAAAGAACAGGTGCTTATAGGCCGGAAACTGAAGCCCTGCATAACAATATCCTGTTCCCAAATATGATACAGGCTGATGATCTTCCCGTTGATTTGTTATTTTTAAAACCACACGCAAATGTGGTGCATTATCTCCAACACAATAACTTTAGAATTGTATCTTTGCACGCGCTTGATGGGAGCCATTTAACACAACATTTGCATGTGTTTAACATAAACGGCGAATTGTTATTTGACGATATTATGAACAACGCTATACAAAAATTGCAACCCGAGGCGTTTATAGTTTATAAGAATAGTTTGATCTGGTTAAAAAACCGATCTGTAGTAAAAGTTTTAAACCTGTAAAATACAGCATAAACCCCTTTATGAGATTGAAAATATTATTACTTGTAGTATCATTTTCTGCCCTTTCGGCTGTGCTTTCTGCTAAACCGGTTATTGACTCGGTTGGCGTAGAGAACCAGAACGGCAAAAAAGTAATACTGCACAAAGTAGCCCAAAAAGAAACTTATTATGCCATTGCACGCCGCTATAATGTAAAGCCGCAGGCCCTTATAAAATTTAATACCAACGCCGTTTTGCACGAAGGCGATATTGTTAAAGTACCTACCGATCTGCCATTTGCACAACCTGCTGCACCGGCCCCTGTACAAACACAGGCACAACCCGCTACTAATGCTGCAGCCGGGACTATCATCCAATATAAAGTTGCCCAGCACGAATATTTATATGGCTTAGCACGCCGTTTTAATACCACCGTTGAGGATATTAAAAAGCTGAACAACCTGCAAAGTGATAACCTTAAGCCTGGCCAGGTTATTAATATACATCAGGGTGCGGGTGCGCAACCGGCAACTCGGGCAACGGCCCCTGCTCCTGTTCAATCTCAGCCTGTAGTTGTACAACAAGCTCCGGTAACTACACCACCGGTTCAGCAACAGGCGCAAACTACACCTGCTAATACCGGCGAAAACGGCACCATTGTACAATACAAGGTTACCAAGCACGAATACCTGTACAGTGTAGCCAAACGCTTTAACAGCACAGTTGAAGATATTAAGCAACGTAACAACCTAAAAAGCAACAGCCTTAGTCCGGGTATGACGCTTAATATTTTACAGGGTGCGGCCACAGGTGCAACTGCTCCTGTTACTCCTGTACATCCGGCTGAAACTTTCTCGGTACAGGAAAAACCAGAGAAAAACGATACCGTGCCACCAGCAAGACGTGATACCACCAATGTGGCAACGATGGCTGATAGCTTAGCTGAACATAAAGCCCCATCTAAATACGGACTTTTCGAGAAAAACGAAAAAGGTGTGGCTACCACACTTGATGACCCAACCCTAGATCAAAATAAGAAACTGATATTACACCGCACAGCGCCTATCGGTACGGTTATAAAAATTACCAACCCCATGACCAATCGCACTACTTTTGCAAAAGTAGTTGGCCGGTTTACAGACAACGAGTCGACTAAAGATGTTATATTAGTGATGACGAAGAGTGTTGCAGAATCGTTAGGTGCGCTTGATAAGCGTTTTCATGTAAATATCAGTTACGGCGTTCCGAATGAATAAACCCTATATAATTGGTATTGCCGGCGGAAGCGGATCTGGCAAAACCTTTTTTTTAAAATGCTTTTTAGAACATTTTAAGCCTGAAGAAGTATGCCTTGTTTCACAGGATGATTATTACATCCCCGTGGCGCATACCATGACGGCCGAAGAAAATAAGCTCTATAATTTTGATTTACCGGCAACAATTGATAACGATCATTTCCTGGCTGATATTCAAAGCCTGATGCGTTATGAAACGGTTTACAAGCAGGAATATACTTTTAATAACCCCAACGCCATACCCAAAACGTTAGAGGTAAAGCCAGCTCCCATTATTATTGTTGAAGGCTTGTTTATCCTGCATTTTAAAGCAATTGCAGATTTGCTGGATATGAAAATCTTTATTGATACTGAAGAGCATGTAGCCCTTGAACGCCGCCTTAAACGCGACCTGTTAGAGCGCGGCTACTCGCACGATGATGTGATGTACAAATGGCATAACCACGTACAGCCCGCTTACGAAGAGTATCTGCTACCTTACAAAAATGAATGCGATAGGATTATTACCAATAATACCCATATAGCAGAAGATATTATTGTGATTACTGAGGAGATCTCTAAGGAATTGCATAAGAAGGTTTTTGCACAGGATGTTTAAGAATTGCTTCAAATAGTTTTGTCATTCTGAGTTATAAATCCGGGGCCTCTTAGGGTTCAATGACATGTTTGAAAATAAGCCACTTAATAAACATGTCATGGGTAGTGATAACGAAGAATCTTCTTCGACAGACATGTAAAGTTGCAGAAGATTCTTTACTACGTTTAGAATTACAAAATTTTAGTCTACGAGTTTACCTTTCGTTGCTTTTCTAATATCCTCCAACGTCACCCCCGGCGCACACTCTACCACTTTAAAACCTCCTTCGGGCAATACATCAAATACGCCTAATTCGGTTACTATTTTTTTAACGCAGTTTACTCCCGTTAACGGCAATGTACATTGAGGCAATAGTTTGGATTCGCCTTCTTTGTTTACGTGCTGCATAGCCACAATGATGTTATCGGCAGATGCCACCAGGTCCATCGCTCCACCCATGCCTTTTACCATTTTGCCGGGAATTTTCCAGTTGGCTATGTCGCCGTTCTCGGATACTTCCATCGCGCCGAGAATAGTCAGGTTAACTTTCTTAGCCCTGATCATCCCAAAACTCATTGCCGAATCAAACACAGCCGAGCCTGGTAGCATGGTAATGGTTTGCTTACCGGCGTTAATGGTATCAGCGTCTTCTTCGCCGGCAAATGGAAATGGCCCCATGCCCAGCAAGCCGTTTTCTGACTGGAGCACCACGTCCATCGTATCAGGGATATAATTAGCTACCAGGGTTGGTATACCGATGCCCAAATTTACGTAGTAACCGTCTTTTATTTCGAGTGCTATTCTTTCAGCAATTTGCTCCTTGTTCCACATCTTATTACTATATAATTTGTCATTGCGAGGTACGAAGCAATCTCGTAGCTATACAGATCGAATATACTTACGACGTGATTGCCACGCTATCGCTCGCAATGACAAATGGGTTTACATTTTTATCTTACTGTACGTTTTTCAATCCTTTTTTCGTAATCCTCGCCCTTAAAAATTCTGTGTACATAAATACCCGGTGTATGGATATGGTCAGGATCTAACTCTCCCGGCTCAACCAATTCCTCTACCTCGGCAATGGTAATTTTACCGGCCATAGCCATTACGGGGTTAAAGTTACGAGCTGTTGATTTATAGATGAGGTTACCCGCTGTATCTCCTTTCCAGGCTTTTACAATGGCGAAATCGGCATCAAAAGCCATTTCCATCAGGTAATCCTTACCGTTAAAGTTGCGGACTTCCTTGCCTATCGCTATCTCTGTACCGATACCGGCTGGTGTAAATATAGCAGGCATACCATAACCTGTTGCCATACAACGGGTAGCTAAAGTTCCTTGAGGGATTAGTTCTACCTCCAGTTCGCCGCTTAATAGCTGGCGTTCAAACTCAGCGTTTTCACCAACGTACGATGCGATCATCTTTTTAACCTGGCGTTGCTTCAGCATCAGGCCGATACCGAAATCATCTACACCGGCATTGTTAGAGATACAGGTAAGCTCCTTAATATTACTTTTAACCAGGGCAGCTATGCAATTTTCGGGCAAGCCGCATAAGCCGAAACCACCGAGCATGAGTGTCATCCCATCCGTTATTCCCGCAATGGCCTCTTCGGCACCACTGACAACTTTGTTCATGAAATATTATAATTGGTTGCCTGCTAAAGTAGTAAATAGGTTGGACGTTTTATTGGTGTAAAAGATATTTAATGACCATTGACCAATGCCAAATGATTAATATTTAACTATTATGAAACAATTTTAAGATTCATCAGCTTATAATTATACTAATCAATACAGTCATGAGCACAGAAGAATATAATAATCCAGACAACTCCAACAATGAAGCAAGAGGCTACAAGGTTGAAGATGACCATAACCTTGAAGAAAAGGATTTGAAACGCCACTATCTTTTCGGAGAAGCCCAAATGGCCGATCCGGATAGCCCGGGACATGAAGGAGAAACAAGCGGTGGCGAAAATTTCGGCAAAAGCAATGTAACCACCTCGGGCGATGATTCTGCTAATCCGTCACGTTATGCAGGTTATGGTAACGATTACTTTAAACGTACCGAGCCATCTGAAGAGCATCCTGAATTCAATAATTTCAAACCAGACGAACAGCAGGGCGAACCTATAAAACATGGTGAAGGCTATACCAACCCGGCTCAGAAATACCAGGAAGGTACTGCAGATTACGATGGTGGTACACAACGCAATGAACCGGTCAATGCCAACCCCAACCAAAATAAAGTTGGCGATGGTGGCAATCAAAACACACCCGGCGAAGCTAACTGGAACAAGGATTATGATCGCGGACCGGATTATGGAAGCAACAGTCCCGAAGAACGGGACCATATAGAAACCTAGCAAAAATGCCCCTATTACCGGGGCATTTTTGTTACCATTTAATATTCTTTTCTATATAACTAATCAGGTCATCGGCCATAGCTTGCTGTTCTGCTTTGCTTGGATGCCCGTTGGTGTTTTTATAAGGGAAGAAATGTGTTTTGATGTTTTTGTCGTTCAGTTGATTAACCGCCGAAGTAATATATATCCAGGCCATGGCGATCCGTCTTTGGTGGCATCCATACTACCTAACGCACAAACAATTTGAGCTTTAGGGTACTTAGCACGAATATTTTTCACCATATCGTAATAAGCACTGATGATTTGTTCTGACGTTGGCGGCGTAGTACCGAAACGATGTTTAAACTCAGGGTTCTCGGGTTTTAAAACTATCCATGAATCATTTTGGAACAGGTTAATTACCACCACATCTGGCGTGTACTTTGTAAAATCCCATTTGCTATTAGGGTCAGTGGCATCCAAACGATCGTACATCTCCGGCATAATCAGCGGGAACCAGCTCACCAATACACCGATACCACTTTTAGCAATGCAGCTGTACTCGGCATCAAAGTGGCGTGCGGTAATAGCTGCATAGCTAAGGTAGTTATCTTCAAACGGGCTGTTGCCACGGTCTTTACCTTCAGTATCTAAATCAGCATAGCCGCAGGTAATAGAGTTTCCAAAAAATTCAATCTTGTGTTTTTTGGTAGCAGGAACCTTTGCAATTGTACTGTTGCTGTTCAATTCAAACTGATAAAACCAGGTTTTACCGAAAGCCCATTCGCCGCGTTTATATAGTTGTAAATTATGAAGGCCTGCCGGTAAATTATCTGCCAGGGTGTATAAATGCTTAGTGCTATCCAATTTAATATCGGGCAGTACTTTGCCATCAACAATTACCTTCATATAGTTGTCGCCATGCTTGTCTTTTAACAGGGCTTTTACACCAGTCCCGTTAAAATTTATAGTTGCCGAGTTTCCTGCCCAGCTCAACACGGTTGCAGAATCTGTAATATTTACCCTCCCCATATAATGGATATGAGGATCATTGTTTTTAATGATGTTGCTTTGAGCACAAGCTTGCAGACTAATAAAAGCTACAAATAAGATTATAAAGTATTTTCTCATACGTTTTATAAAGGTTGTCAATTGCGAGTACGAAGCAATCTCGTAGCTATACAGACCAAGCATACGACGAGATTGCTTCGTACCTCGCAATGACAAATTGGGATTGTTATACAATTTATTTCAAATAAACATAAGTAATACCACTGCCGCCCCTATCTGCATGCTCATCTTCCATACGGCCAACCTGGTCGTATTTTTTCAGGTAATCACGAATTAGTTTACGCAGAATACCATCACCTTTGCCGTGCAGTATCTTTAATGAACCTACACCCATCATCAATGCACGGTCGAATAGTTTCTCAATAGCATGTACGGCATCTTCGCCACGCATACCACGTACATCAATTTCGGGGCTAAAGCTGGCTACATCACTGGTGTGCGAACTGTAAATTTTGCGAATATCCTTTGGAACCTCTTTGGTAGAAACTTTTTGTACCCGTTTCTTTTTGGCAACAGTACGCAAATTACCAATGGCTATGATCACATTGTCCTTCGCTATTTCTATAACCTGCCCGGTAGTTTCCGAATCAATTAATTTCACCCAGTCGCCCGGTTTAAGTTCATCGCTTTCGGTATTGGCTGCAGGTTTGGGCACTGTAGGTTTTACAGTGTGCTTTTTTAGTTCCTCGTTCAGGTTTTCGCGCAGCTTACGGGTAGTTTCCTTATCAGCCTGACTGCTCTTAATGCCCGAAATCGTATTTTCTACTAACTTATTAGCATTTAAAATGATGCTCTGCGCCTCCTGTTTGGCTTCGCGGATTAAAGCACGTTTGTTCTCTTCCAAGTAACCTTTCAGTTCTTCATTTTCGGCAAGCAATTGGTTTACCTTGCGTTGTTGTTTATCCAACGAAGTTTTGGTGTCGAAGATCTCTTTTTTCTCCCTCTCCAGATCAACCAATAAGGTATCAACCTTCTTTTGTATAAAGCCTACTTTATTTTTAGCAAGGTTAATCACATTTTGTGGCAGGCCTATTTTCTGCGCTATCTCAAACGCATAAGAACTGCCGGGTTTGCCTACTTCCAGAATATAGAGCGGTTTCATCTGCACGTTATCAAACAGCATAGAGGCATTCTCCAACCCCTCTGCATTGCTGGCGAATACTTTTAAATTAGAGTAGTGCGTGGTAACCATACCCCTCACTTTTTTATGGTTCAGTGATTCGAGCACGGCCTCGGCAATGGGGCCGCCAAATTGCGGATCGGTACCGGTACCAAACTCATCAATCAATATCAGCGTTTTACCATTGGCGTTCTCTACAAAATATTTCATTTTAGAGAGATGGGCACTGTAGGTACTCAAATCGCTTTCGATAGATTGGTCGTCACCTATATCAGCAAAAATCTGTTTAAACGTCCCAACATTGCTATTTTCATCTGCCGGTATCAGTAAGCCAGCCTGTACCATCATCTGTAATAAACCAACTGTTTTCATACAAACAGATTTACCACCGGCATTAGGGCCAGATACTACTACGATGCGGGTACCATCATCAATAGTAACATTTAACGGCACCACTGTCTTCTTCTCCTTTTTAAAGCTAAGCGTAAGCAGCGGGTGGCGCGCATTAATTAACCTGGTGCTGCCTTCGTTACTTACAATCGGCATTTCGGCCTCAATATCGATAGCGAATAAAGCTTTGGCACGCACAAAATCCAGCTTGGTGAGCAGACTATGGTACGATAATAATAAAGGCACATATGGCCTTAGTTCATCTGTGAGTGCGGTTAGTATCTTAATGATCTCGCGGCGACGCTCAAATTCCAAGTCGCGTACCTGGTTGTTCAGCGTAAAAACTTCTTCAGGCTCAAGGTAAACGGTTTGTCCAGAGGCTGATTCATCATGAATAAAACCCTTAACCTTACGTTTATTCTCGGCCAAAATCGGGATACACAAACGGCCATCGCGAATGGTTAGCGAGCCATCAGCCGTCCAGCCGCTTGCGGTAGCGCTTTTAAATATCTGGTCTATTTTTTTACGGGCTTCTTGCTCAGCGCGGGTTATGCCTGCTGTAATATCCATCAGCTCGCGCGATGCATTGGGCCGTATTTTACCTTTGGCATCGATAACCATGTCTATTTTTTTGATAATGGTTTTCTCGATGGGTAAGTGCTCAAACAGCGCTTCGAGGTTAGGATACAAACCTGTGCGCTCATTAAAATAGCCAATTACGGCAAACACAGTAGATAACGATACCTGCGCCTGGAAAAACTCTTCCTCACTTAAAAATGTGCCCTCAATCCTAATCTTGGCGGCCAGTGTTTTGAGGTCGTAAAAGTGATTTATTGGTAGTACGGTATCGCTTTGCAGTATATTTTTAAATTCGTGAGCCTGGTGTAAAAACTTACGGATCTGCTCAAAATTGCTCATCACCTGTATGCGGTCAACCATCTGCTGACCCATTATGCTTAGGCAATGTGCTTTTATTAGTTCTTTAACCTCGGTAAATCCCAGCTTATCAACACTATTTTCCGGGTATATCATTTCTTAATTTCCTTTTTAATTTTATTCAGCGAGTCGGTTTTGTGTGCCAGCTCTTTCTTCTTCACTTTTTGTATCGAATCTGTTTTTGCGGCATCAATCTTCGTCCTCACCTTATTTAGCGAATCTGTTTTTGCCGTCATGGTTTCCAGTATCTGCGTATACATGGCTTCCATTTTATCCGGGTCGGCGGTATAGTACTGCATGCTTTTTTTGAATTGCAGGCTGTCTGTATCATATCTCTTAAAAAGTTCGAGGTATCGGGCCATGCCATGTTTATACAAGGTATCGGGCGCTTGTGAAACGGTGTAAAGACTACCATCAATAATATGCACCTCAGTTAAAAGGCTGGTCATCTTTTTTGGTGGAATGATGCCATCGGGGACTTTATTACTACTGCAAGCGGCAATAAAAAGCAATCCTAAAAAAAACAAGTTATTATAAATACGCATTCTGTAAATTAGCGGCGGTTACTATTAGCAAAATTACGCATTTAATGAGCATTGCAGAGAATATCAAAAGCTTAAAAAACGAGTTGGAAACTATACAGGTAAAATTAGTTGCCGTATCTAAAACCAAACCCGTAGAAGACATATTACAGGCGTACGACGCCGGCCAGCGTGTGTTTGGCGAAAACCAGGTTCAGGAATTGGTTGAGAAGCACGAACAACTGCCTAAAGACATAGAATGGCATCTTATTGGCCACTTACAAACCAACAAGGTAAAATACATTGCGCCGTTTATTACCCTGATTGAATCTGTCGACAGTATTAAATTGCTGCAGGAGATTAACAAGCAGGCTATCAAAAATAAGCGTGTGATTGATTGCCTGTTGCAGGTTTACATTGCCGACGAAGAAACCAAATTTGGTTTAGGCTTTGATGAGGTAATTGAATTGCTCCGTTCTGAAGAGTATGCCGAATTGAAAAATGTTCGCATCCGCGGCTTGATGGGCATTGCCACTAATACCGACAGCGAAAAACAGATCAAGGACGAGTTTTACGAGTTGGATACCTTTTTTGATGGTATAAAACAAAGCTATTTCCGTAAGGAAGATAGTTTTGATGAGCTATCTATGGGCATGTCGTCCGACTATAAAATTGCGATTGAAAACGGGGCTACCATGGTACGCTTAGGCAGTACCGTATTCGGCCAGCGTGTGATAAAGCACTTTAAGAATAACTAGTTTAAGAGAGTCAGGAATCGGGAATCGGGAATCAAGAATCGAGACAGGTCGCTCATTAAATCGGTGAAATCAATACTAAATCAGTGTAATCATAGAAGATATGGATGTAAAGATAAGGGTTGCTAAAAAGGAAGATTGCGCACGTTTGCTCGATCTGGTACATGAACTTGCACTGTTTGAAAGAGCCCCGGAAGAAGTTACCGTGTCTTTACAGGAATTTGAAGAGGCCGGATTTGGTACTAAACCTGTTTGGAAAGCCTATGTGGCCAGTATGGATGGTTTGATTGTTGGTTTCGCCCTGTATTACATCCGTTATTCTACCTGGAAGGGCCAGCGTTTATATTTGGAGGATCTGATCATTACCGAAGCTTTCCGCGGCCAGGGAATCGGCAAATTATTGTTTGACCGACTGATGCAGGAAGCGCAAGAGCTTGGCTTTAATGGCATGACCTGGCAGGTGTTGGATTGGAACGAGCCTGCAATTAAATTTTATAAGAAATACGAAGCTAATATTGAAACAGGTTGGTTAAATGCAGCGTTAAGTAAAGAACAAATTTTAGCTTACGGAGTATGAAGTTTTTAGTTTTCCCTGCATTGGCAGTTCTTTTAGCAAGTTGTGGCGGCACCGCCAGAAACCCGGATGTAAAGGCCGGCATATCAAAAGATACACTCGCCTACCAATATAAAACCTATAAGCAGCGCGCTGATAATTGTGGGAATAAACCGGATAGTGGCTGTACAGTACTAAAGATCGTATATCCTGCTTTTACTAATCAGGCAACTTTAAATGATACCATTAAAAGAAAACTGACTAACATGTTTATGGTAGATGGAAAATACAATACCGATTTCGATCCGCTGGTAACACACTTTATGAACTCATACAAAGAGGATTTGAAGACAACCAGCCGCCCAACCATGTTTTACACGCTGGATAATAAGGCTACTATCGTCCGTCAGGATTCTGCATTAACTACCTTACAAATTGATGGTTATGCTTACCTGGGTGGTGCACATGGCGCTTCGTTCACCGGCTTTATTAACTGGCAAACCAAAACGCATAAAAATTTAGAACTGAAAGATATTTTGGTTGATGGCTACGAGCCACAGTTAAATGCCATTGCCGAAAAAATATTCCGCAAGCAGGAAAACCTGAGCGATACCTCATCCCTTAAGAACGATTACTTTTTTAAGGATGCCAAGTTCAGCCTAAATCAAAACTTCCTGATCTCGCCTCTGGGTTTACGCTTTGTTTACAACCAGTACGAAATTAAGCCTTATGCAGCCGGTAAAACAGACCTGATTGTTCCTTATACACAAATTAAAAAATTAATACGGCCAAATACGGTTGTAGCACAATACATTAAATAAATGCTTGTTTTCAAATTCGGCGGGGCTTCTGTTAAAGATGCTCCGGGTATCATTAACCTGGGTAAAGTAGTTCAAAAATATACCGGTCAGCAATTACTTATTGTGGTTTCGGCCATGGGTAAAACCACTAATGCGCTCGAGAAGCTAACTAATGCTTACTTTAATCAGACTGATGATATGCATCAGATCTATAACGAGATAAAAGAATATCACTACAATATTATAGATGAACTTTTCGGGCCTTCAAGCCCCATCTTAGATGAGGTTGCAAATACATTTGTCGAGATTGACTGGATGATTGAAGATGAACCGCATGATGATTACGACTTTATTTACGATCAAATCGTTTCTATCGGCGAACTGGTATCAACCCGCATCGTTACGGCTTATTTGAACCACATCGAACTTAAAAGCAAATGGCTGGATGTACGCGGATATATCCATACCGATAATACTTACCGCGAAGGTATTGTAGACTGGCCTAAAACCTGCGAACATATTCAGCAGGATATTCCGGCTATGCTCGGCAATAGCATTGTAGTAACACAAGGCTTTTTAGGCGGCACGTCTGAGAACTTTACCACTACCCTTGGTCGTGAAGGTTCTGATTATACAGCGGCTATTTTTGCAGCCTGTTTAAATGCGAAATCTGTTACTACCTGGAAAGATGTACCCGGTATTTTAAACGCCGACCCGAAATATTTTGCAGATACGGTGAAGTTTGATGAGCTATCGTACACCGAAGCCATCGAGATGACTTATTATGGCGCAGGTGTAATTCATCCTAAAACTATTAAGCCTTTACAAAACGCCAAAATCCCGCTGCTTGTAAAACCATTTACCGACCCGGATGCTTTGGGGACTGTGATTTCTGAAATTGGCCTACAGCATTATGAAAAGCCGGTGATTATCTTGAAGCAAGAGCAGGTGTTGGTATCTGTTTCAGCTAAAGACTACACCTTTATTACCGAAGATCATTTAAGCGCGGTATTCAGTCTTTTCGCATCAAAACATGTGAAGATCAATATGATGCAGGTATCAGCTTTAAGCTTTACGGTATGTTTTGATTATCGTGCCGAACGCTTCGAGAAATTGTTAGAATCACTTAAACAAGAGTTTAATATAAAATACAATAATAACCTCACTATCATTACAGTAAGACATTACAAGCAAGAAGATTTAAAAGCTTTAGTTGGCGACAGAAAAGTATTGCTTGAGCAGTTAAGCCGTAATACCGCGCAGATGGTAGTACGGTAATATCCACGCAAATCGTATCTTCATGCTATGATCGTGCTGCCTTTTATTGCCATTATCCTTATTGCAATTTTCACTTACAGTAATTTCCAACGCATCCAAAAAAGGAAAAAGTTGCTTCTTGAACTTCGCGAAAATTGGGGACAGCCAGTAGATAGCATCCGTAACTTTAGGCTGATTGGCAGGTATAGTGACAAGCTGCATCAAAACCCGCTGAGTGAAGCGTTGGCTAATGATATAGATCTCGAGAAGCTTTTCACTTATGTCGATCGCACAAACTCAAAACCCGGCCAGCAATACCTGTACGCCAAGTTACGTAAGCCAGAACGCGAGCGCCACAAACTACTCGATTTCGACCAACTGATTGAGCAGGTTGGTGCTGATGATGCTAAGCGTGAAGCCATCTGTATGGAATTACTTCGCTTAAACAAAAGCGATGCTTATTATGTGCATCAATTATTTCATAGCAAAGCTTCGATTGATTATACTTTTGCAGAGAAGCTTTACATTCGTTTTGCAGGTATTTTATGGATTGTGGCATTGGCATTAACTATTGTGCTTCATAACCAATTCTTATTCTTCTTAACACTAGGGCTTACCCTCTATAATTTCTATCTGCATTTTACCAATAAGGATAAAATCTTTGCCTTTGTACATTCACTCCCACAGCTAAAAACCATGATCGGTGTAGCGGGTAAGATCAGCAATATTATCCAAACCGCTGGTTATAAGGAGGCTCAGGCATGTATCGAAAAACTCAAAACGCTTAACCGCAAGCTAACTATAGTAAGCCTTGATGGCGGCGTTAGCGCCGATCCTACTGATTTAGGTTCCGGTATTTGGGAACTCATCAAGATCCTGTTTCTGTTAGAACCCCACAGCTTTATAACAGTAATTGATGAGGTAAACAATCATCAGCAGGATATCGAATTACTATTTAATTATGTGGCCGAAATAGATGCAGCCATCAGCGTACAATCATTACGTGCAGGCCTGCCCTATTATTGCAAGCCTGATTTTATCAGCGGCAGCGAAACCCTGGAAATTACAGAACTATATCACCCGTTGATTGAAAACTGTGTACCGAATTCGCTAACCGCAAAATATAATCAAGGCGTGTTGATCACAGGCTCTAACATGTCGGGCAAAACAACATTCATACGGTCTATAGCGGTAAATACCTTGTTATCGCAAACCTTAAATACATCAACCTCGAATAGCTACAAAGCCCCGCTATTGGATATTTGCAGCAGTATTAACATGACTGATAGCCTGGATGAATCAAAAAGCTATTTCCAAGCCGAAGCATTATCTATCTACAACATCCTGAACCATGTAAAAGCTAACGATGGTAATTGCCTCATCATCATCGATGAGATTTTCCGCGGAACGAATACCATTGAGCGTGTAGCAGCGGCAAGGGCGATACTCTCCTATCTATCTGCCAACAAGAACTTCGTATTTGTATCAACCCACGACTTGGAACTGGCCGAACTATTAGGTAATGAATATGCAGTTTACTCCTTCGAAGAAATGGCCGCTGATGAGCGCCTGATCTTCGACTACAAAATAAAACCGGGCATACTGAAGCATAAAAATGCAATAGCCGTACTCAAAGCAATCGGCTATCCTGAAAGTATTATTGATAATGCTAATAAAGTGAGTGAAGAGCTGGGGAAGAAGTATAATTGATGAAACATCCACGTCATTGCAAGGTACGAAGCAATCCCCTACTTACAGAGTCGTTCTGTAGATTAGAACTGCACAGTCGGGGATGCTTCGTACCTCGCAATGACGATAAGGCGGCGGAGGCTATCCACAAAAAAAGCCTCTCGGTTTTTTCGGGAGGCTTTTTTTGCTCCTATCTTATATGTTTTTAATTTTAATCTGTTGCATGATTGTTTAGATTTACCAATGTTACAGTTTTATAAATGAAGTTCAGAATAGCTCGTCACACCAATACGCTCGCTCCTATAATTTATTTCTACAAAGATTTATTAGGGTTGACGATACTTGGCGAGTTTAAAGAGCATGATGGCTATGATGGCGTTTTTATCGGGCTTAAAGATGCGAATTGGCATCTCGAATTTACTGTTTCATATGAAACACCTAAACATCAACCACATGAAGATGATTTAATGGTTTTCTATCTAAAAACAATTGAAGAATACGAATCGCTTAAACATGTCTTCAAAAACAATAATATTCCAGAAGTTGAAGCTAAAAATCCATATTGGAGAACAAACGGAACACTGTATCTTGATCCGGATGGATATGGAGTTATGTTGACAGTAGGCAAATAAAAATAATAGCCCACAAAAAAAGCCTCTCGGTTTTTTCGGGAGGCTTTCTTTGTCCTATAACATTCTGCGTTTGGGCTTGTGTACGCTGTCACGGTTCCAGGTTTGGTTAGCACTTTGGCCACCACCGTTACTAATGCCACTCTGTTGTTTGGCCTCTTTCAAATCGCTGAAGTTGCGGTCTGATGTTGATCCTCCCTGCACTGCGGCATTCCCTTTTACATGATGTTGCTCTTTCATATTGCTGATGATAATTGGTAATTATTAAGGCAGTATTAACTGCTGTGTTCTATTATTTACAACAACTATGCCGACAAATTGTGTATCGATTTTTGCGGAATCAGTAATCAATCCCAAAATCTGACATTAAAATTATTAAATCGGTAAAAATAGCTGATGTTTATAATTTCGCAGGCAATACAAGTTACACACAAATTATTCATTTACAATAAAATACGATATTATTTTACACCAAATCGCTAAGGTTTTACATAAAAAGGGATATTCGCGGTAGCAACGTGATTATGTCCATCCATTATATACAGAAACAGACGGTATGCACCCTCCTTTTCAGGGGCTTTTATGATTACATGATTAGTATTGGCATCGCCTATTAAACCAGTTATCGCATCCGGTCTCGATTCGTGATCGCCACCTGTTTTAAGGTCGGTACTTTCGGGCAGCACTTCCCACCTTGCTGTAAGTTTATCATTGTCAGGATCATGCACAAAGGCCTCAGCCTGGTAAGCTTTACCGGCTTGTAGATAAATAGAACTCAGACCGCGTTTATTCTCCAATAAAAGTGAGTCCAAATGCGCTGCACGATTCTTCGGCTAACTGCCTGTCCATAGGTATTGCATTACATCAACCACCTCACTGCTCTCTCCATTTTCGGTAAATAAGCCATACCAGGTTGGTGTGCGTTCTTGTTTTTGTCCCCACAGAAAAACGTAAGAGCCTAAACAATTTTTGTCTACTTTAATGGAGGCTTCGTATCTACTTTTGTACACTGTAGCCTTTTCACTGCTGGTTTCTTCTATCGAAGCATTCCACAGGGTTTGCGGTCCTTCCCAGTGCCCGGTAGGTCCCCATTCGGTTACAATATAAGCCTTAGTCCACTTGGCTTCGCGGATTTGCTTGGGTACTGCTGCCAAACCACCATAAACTTGTACAGCCAGCAGATCCAGATCGGGGCAACGGGCTATAATCTCGGCAACCACTTTAGGGTTAACACCAGCCAGGCTGGTTGTAGCCGGGTGATTGGGATCTTCCTCATGGATCATTTTAGCGATGCCATTTACAGCATCCCAAACCTTAGGGTTTTTATAGTTCAAATTGAGTTCATTGCCAATATCCCAGATCAATAAAGCCGAGCTGTCGCGATATTTTCTTACTTCTTTACGCAATGTTTCTAATTGCGCATGTACAGCCGCAGTATCGTCATAATTGAAGCCATGTCGTTCTATACCTACGCTTAAGCCCATCGTTACGGTTAAGCCGCGCTGATAGGCTTCTTTGAGGTTTAAAGTCCCTATATTACTGTTCCAGGTACGGGTTGAATTCCCGCCACATTCAACCAGTTTATTTAAATAACTGCTTCCTCCTGCCCCTTTTATAAAATAGGGTTTGCCGCCACGCAATAACACGTAGCCATTTCCTTTTTTAACTATCGTAACTTTTATGGGTTTGGCATTTGCGGCAAAGCTAATGCTGGATACTGCAATGCTTATGACAAACAGTTTTGATAATAATCTCATATTGGTTTTGATGTATTTGAAGATGCCAAAATACAATATTAGAAACCTAAATACCACCACAGCCTAATATTGGCAAATTATTACCTACAAAAAGCGCCTTCTGTAATACAGAAAGTGCTTTTGTATGCGACAGAGCGGTTATTTTTATTATCGAAACAGAAATTGAAAAGGTTAAATCAATTGCGCCTTTTTAAACTGTGTTGGGTTTACTCCCTTATATTTTTTAAAGGTGCGAATCAGGTGGCTTTCGTCTGTAAAACCAAGTTCATTGGCTATTTCTATAACACGCATATTGCTATGCAATAACCTGTTCTCAATCAGTTTCAGTTTATAGTTGGTAATGTATTGCTGCATAGTTTCGTTAGAGTGCTTTTTAAAATAACGCCCCAGGTAACTCTCCGATATTCCGAAATGATTACTGATACGGCTCGCCCTCAATAATTCGGGGTGATAGATATTACTTTGAATATATTGTAGAATATTAAGTGCCTTGCCTTCCGTATTATCATTAACGCTATCAGGTAACGTCATAGCGATATTACGGGCAACCAATGCAATAATGGTATCGAGGAAATGGCCGGTAAGCTGTTTGCTATACACATCGTGGTTGCCCTGCTCGCGTATTATGGCCTCCATTAAAGGTTTAATCACGGTCCTATCGCTTTCCTTGCGAATTACACAGCCGGGTTGGTGCGTGGCGTTTCTGAGCAAATACTCCAACTGCCTGCGGGTTTCTTTATGCATTTTGCCAGATTTAATATAGACCTCGTTAAAACGGATAAAAAGGAATTGCGTGGTACTTTCAATTTCAAAAAAATGAGAATCTTCCGGAGTGAGTAAAAACAGGTTCCCTTGTTTATAGCTAAAGCTGCTTTTATTAACACGCTGCTTGCCGCTGCCCGATATAATATAGATCATTTCAAAAAAGCTGTGCGAATGCTCTGACCGGGGGCATACTTCAAGCGGTTCTTTAAGCACAACTTCAAAAGGCTCAAATAAATTATCCTTTACCATGAGCTAAACTTACAACATTTACGAAAATTAGTACAGTAAATTACCTGTAAATACTTGCCACCTTTGTATTATACAAGCAGCAATAACAATTAAATATCAATTACTTATATAAAACCAGGATATTATGTCGACCAATATAAATAACACCATGAAAGCACTTATTTTAGAAGCATACAATAAGCCATTTACATTAAAAGAAATAGAACGCCCTGTGCCTGCTGCAGGCCAGGTATTGGTGCAGATAAAAGCAAGCGCGGTTAACCCGCTCGACACTAAAATTAGGGCAGGACAAGCGGCCCATGCCAGGCAGCCCTTGCCCGCCATATTAGGCATTGATATGGCAGGTGTAGTGATTGCCGTTGGCGAAGGAGTTAATAATTTTAAGCCTGGCGACGATGTTTACGGCATGACTGGCGGCGTGGGCGGCCTGCAAGGTTCATTAGCCCAATACGCTGCTGTTGATGCCGACCTACTGGCCATTAAACCTAATAATATAAGCATGCGCGAAGCCGCTGCACTCCCGCTTGGTTTTATTACAGCCTGGGAAGGTTTAGTAGACCGCGCCCATGTGCACGAGGGTCAGCAGGTGCTTATACAAGGCGGCGCTGGCGGCGTTGGGCATCTTGCTGTGCAAATTGCCAAAGCGTTTGGTGCCGATGTGTACGCCACGGCATCAACCAAAGACCTTGATTATATTAAATCTTTAGGTGCAACGGGTATCGATTATACTACACAATCTGTTGAACAATACATGGCTGACTATGCACCAGAAGGCTTTGACATTATATTTGATACCGTAGGTGGGGTGGGCATTGATAATGCATTTAAAGCGGTAAAATATTATACCGGTTACGTAGCTACCGCATTGGGTTGGAGCACCCACAGCCTCGCCCCGCTTTCATTTCGCGGTGCAACTTACTCGGGTGTGTTTACTCTATTGCCTATGCTAAGCGGCAAATACCGAAAGCATCATGGTGAAATACTTGCCGAAGCCACAAAATTAGCCGAAGCCGGTAAATTAAAACCATTATTAAACGACAGGCACTTTACATTCGACAATGTATTAGATGCATACACAGCTTTAGAGAACCGTACGGCAATTGGCAAACTGGTGGTTGATGTTGATTAAATTGACAGCGATATAATACAAAAAGCGCCTTAATAATAATCAAGGCGCTTTTATTATATAATAGAGCGGTTGTTTAGTCTTGAAACGAGGTCGAAACGGTCAATTCTTTCCAGGTCTCCATTTCATTCTGCACATAAGCAATTTTTGCCAGCGCGGCATTGTACGCATCCTCACCCAGGAATAAATTAAGTGGTGGATTTTCTTTAGTTGTAATTTCAATCATTACATCGGCTGCTTTTGCAGGATCACCAGGTTGTTGGTTATTGATCTGGTTTTGATGAGCATTTTGCGATTCGCGGATATTCTGGTAAGCATCAATGGTGTGTTTAGGGGTAACCAGTGAACCAGAATCAAGGAAATTGGTACGGAAATACCCCGGCTGCACAATAGTTACTTTTATACCAAAAGGCGCTACTTCTGCAGCCAATGACTCAGAAAAGCCATTTACAGCAAACTTAGTGGCGCAATAGATGCCAAAGCCCGGGAATGCGCCGGTAAAGCCACCAATAGATGAAATATTTAAGATATGCCCGCTTTGTTTTTCACGCATATGAGGCAGTGCGTTACGAATAATGTTTAGCGAGCCGAATACATTTACCTCGAAGTTATCGCGTGCTTCCTGGTCGGTAGTTTCTTCTAATCCACCCAAAAAACCATAGCCTGCATTGTTAACCAATACATCAATTTGGCCAAATGTGCTTATTGTTTTATCGATAGCCTGTTTTACGCTGGTTTCGCTTTTCAGGTCAACAGATAGCGGCAGGAAGTCTTCACTTTCAACACCAACTTCTTTTATCAGGTCTGTTACGTTTCGCGATGTTGCAGCTACTTTATAGCCATTTTTTAATAGTTTTTGTACCAGTACCAAGCCTAAACCTTTAGACGCACCTGTTACAAACCATACTTTTTGAGATC
>CAHJXH010000023.1 GCA_903644075.1 Sphingobacteriaceae bacterium
GTCAACCATGTAAGCAAAGGCATGGTAGCTTAGCTTGGTAATATCCAGTTCGCCGCGGAAGGCTTTTTGGTTCAAGGTTTCCACGTCATCATAAAATACTTCGAATTCTAATCCTTCAGTATCAATTTTATGGTGAATAAGGGCATCAAAAATAAAAGTATCGTTAGGGCATGGCGAAAAGCCGAGTGTTAGTTTAGTCATGTTATACGTTGGACGTTTTACGTTATACGTTTGAAAATTAGTGAGCTGTTAACGTCTCACGTACTACGTAAAACGTCTAACAATTCTCCCGCAAATGTATTTAGATTTTTAACGGCTAAACCTATCTTCCAGGCATCGCGGTTACGTTTTTCTACATAATTTGACACAGCCCTGATTTGCACACAAGCTACACCCACCTGGCGGCAGGCATAAAATACCGCAGCGCCTTCCATGCTTTCCAGTTGTGGGTTAAGGCGTTCCACTATTTTATCTATCGAAGCCTCGTTACCATGCACCTTATTTACTGTAATGGCTTTAACCTGTTTAATATTTAAAAAAGGATGCCCGTTGGGTTTGTAAGTAATTTCGCCAAAGCCAAGGGTTGTTAAGGATAAAAAGCAGTCATCATCTTCAGCGCCTAATTCAGAGAAGGTATCTTCAATTATTTCAACCACATCGCCCAAAGCAATATTACGGTCAAAACTACCGGCTATGCCCAGGTTAATTACCAGATCGTACTTGTTTGCTGCCAAATGAACACCTAATGCAAATGCAGTGGCTACCATGCCAACGCCTGTTATTAAGAAATCCAGTTTCCGGTTGTCGGTTGTCAGTTGTCGGCTGCCTGAGCCTGCTTTGTCTTGATTCTTGATTCTCGATTCTTGACTCTCTTTCAGGTGGCTCTCTCTTAACAAGCTGATTTCTGCTTCTGTGGCGGCTACTATTAATATGTGCATGGCTTGGCTTTTTTGTTATGCTAAGATAAAACAACCTGCCTGTTTTTGTTTTGTATATTTGCACCAATTATTAGTTATGATGATACATATAACGCGCAAAGAGCATTTTAATGCCGCCCACCGCATGTACCGCGAGGAGTGGAGCGCCGAGAAAAATCAGGAAATGTTTGGCAAATGTGCCAACCCTAACTGGCACGGGCATAATTACAACCTGTTTGTAACTGTAAAAGGCGAAATAACTCATGCTACCGGCTATTTGATGGATCTTAAAGAATTGAAAGAGATTATCAACGAACATGTGATTGAAAAGCTGGATCATAAAAATATTAACCTGGATGTGCCTTTTATGAAGGGCAAAATGGCTTCGACAGAATTATTGACTATCGAGATTTTTAACCAGCTTAAAGGCCCTATCGAAGCTTATTCAGGTGTGTTTTTACACTCTGTTAGATTATTTGAAACCGAAAATAACTCTGCCGAATACTTTGGCGATTAACTATACCTATGCACCAGCACGACGACGATGACAACCTTCCGGACCGCGACGCGGGCATTGAAGGATACCAGAAAATAGACCGTTACAACCCAGAATTGATTGAAAGCCTGAGCGGGCATTATCATGAGGTTTTAAAACAGATAGGCGAAAACCCCGAGCGTGAAGGTTTACTAAAAACCCCCGAGCGCGTAGCCAAAGCGCTAATGTATCTTACACATGGTTATGATCTTAATGCACAGGAGATCCTGAAATCGGCTATGTTTAAAGAGGAGTACAGCCAGATGGTGGTGGTAAAAGACATTGAGGTGTACTCGATGTGCGAGCACCATATGCTGCCCTTCTTCGGTAAAGCACACGTAGCCTATATCCCTAACGGGCATGTTGTAGGTTTAAGCAAAATACCACGCATTGTTGATGTTTTCGCCCGCCGCCTGCAGGTACAAGAACGCCTGACCAACGAAATTCGCGATTGTATCCAGGATACACTTAACCCAATTGGGGTAGGTGTGGTAATAGAATGCCGCCACCTGTGCATGAGCATGCGCGGTGTACAAAAGCAAAACTCGGTAACCACCACATCGGCATTTACCGGTGCGTTTTTAATGGATAAAACACGGACGGAGTTTTTAAATCTAATTTCGTCGAAATTATCTTAAACAACACCGTCATTGCGAGGTACGAAGCAATCCCCGATATACAGAGCCGCTCTGTACAGTTCGCGATTGCTTCGTTCCTCGCAATGACGTGTATATAGTAATTCACTCAATCACTAACTCAAAATTCACAACTAAATTGAAAGCATACATATTCCCCGGTCAGGGTGCCCAGTTTATTGGGATGGGAAAAGACCTTTACGATCAGTCTGAACAAGCACGTTCATTATTTGAACAGGCAAATGAAATTTTAGGTTTCCGTATCACCGACATCATGTTCAGCGGTACCGATGAAGAGTTAAAACAAACCAGCGTTACCCAGCCGGCTATATTTTTACACTCGGTAATTTTAGCCACCGTTTTAGGCGAGGAGTTTAAACCGGAAATGGTAGCCGGCCACTCTTTAGGTGAGTTTTCTGCATTAGTATCTGCAGGAGCTTTATCTTTCGAAGATGGTTTACGTTTGGTAGCCGCCCGTGCCAACGCTATGCAAAAAGCCTGCGAAATTCAGCCATCAACTATGGCTGCTGTTTTAGGCCTGGATGATTTTACGGTTGAAGATATTTGCCATCGTGTTAGCGATATTGTTGTTCCGGCAAACTATAACTGCCCGGGTCAGTTGGTAATATCGGGTACTGTAGCTGGTGTAGATAAAGCTTGCGAACTTTTATTAGAAGCTGGTGCTAAAAGAGCATTGAAACTAAATGTAGGCGGTGCATTTCACTCGCCTTTAATGGAGTCGGCGCGTGTAGAATTGGAGGCGGCTATCGTAGCTACCGAAATTAAAGCACCGGTATGCCCGATCTATCAAAATATCGATGCCAAACCATACACCGATCCTGAGCATATTAAGCGTAACCTTATTTTGCAATTGACTGGTGCCGTAAGGTGGACACAAATTGTAAAACACATGTTAGAGGATGGCGCCACCTCGTTTACCGAAGTTGGCCCGGGTAATGTACTGCAAGGCCTGGTGAAAAAAGTAGACCGCGCTATACCAACCAGCAGTGCAACTATAGCACAATAAAAATTTAAAAGCCACAAACTAAAGTGGCTTTTATTTTTTATACTAAATTTACCAATCAACACTACCTTTTTTTGACCGCCATTGCCAAAATACGTTTGTTGCTGGCCCTTATTTGCGCCAGCCTTTTACTTACAGCTATAGTTGTACAGAAAACGTATACCCCCAAAAACAACCTCGAACAGCCAGCCCTTGCCCTTGAGCATTCCTTACATGACAAGGAAGCGTATGTAAACAGCATCATAAACAACAAGGCCAATTTTGATAGTTTACGCACACTGCCTAATAATGAAACTGCAGCACTCAATTTTATTGAGGAGGTAACCACTCAAAAAAGGGTATGGTTAGCTACAATGGTGAACAACAGGTTAACGTTTTGGTCGGGGGTTAAGATTTTGCCCGATCCTTCACGGCCGGTTAAAGAGGGGCGATCATTTATAAAAATGGCAAATGGCTATTATGAAGCCATCCGCAAAACATCTGGCAATTTTTCGGCTATATTTTATATCCCGGTTAAATGGAGCTATAGCCTGCAGAATAAATACCTGCAAAACACCTTTGACGAAGGCCTAAACAGCGATACCAGTTTAGCACTGGCCGACATTACAGATAAGGAGGTTTACTACGTACACAGTATCGATAATCAGTACCTTTTCTCGGTAAAAATTAAACCCAACCATACCAACCATAATTTTTACCTGTTTGTAACTGTTTTATGGATCCTCAGCTTTGCCACGCTGTGTATGCTGATCCACATTTTGTGCAATTACATAGCGCAAAAAGGGCATTTGCTGCTTTCTTTTATAACACTGGCTGCTTTTATCATACTGCTCAGAACTGTAAACCAGGTATTGCATTGGCCGGGATATGTATCACAATTTAGTTTGTTCGACCCTGTGTATTATTCGGATGGGCCGCTGTTTCCCTCCATGGGCGATTTTTGTGTTAACCTGCTCATGGTGTTCTGGCTGGCAAGCTTTATTTATAAGTACAGGTTTAACCTGCTTAAGCCTATTAGAAATAAGTATATCGGTTATAACATTATTGCAGGCTGTACCATTTTTATGCTGTTAGGGCTTGGGGTGTTTGTAAACCTGTTTTACCATATGATTATTACATCGAAGATAAACTTTGATGTAAGTAACGTGCTCAACCTGTCGGCCTACAGCCTGGTGGGCATCATCATGGTTTGTTTCTGCTTCCTTATTTTTAACCTTATTGATGAAATACTGCTGGTGATTGTAATGCGGGTTAAACTACCGGTTATACATAAAGCGCTGATATTTTTCTCCGGTGTGCTTATCGCAACTGTAATTAATAGCATTACCGCGTCGTTCACCTTGTTTTACATTCTTGCGGGGCTGGTTGTTGCCATACGGGCTTATATTGTTTGGTATAAAAACGGGCAGCTTACTGCTTCCTCATTTTTATGCGTGCTGATATTGAGCGCCCTGATTGCCTCGGTTAAATTAAACGCTTTCCAAAACCAGCGCGAACACGAGATCCGCAAATTACTGATTAAAAAGCTTGAGGCTGCCGACGATAAAAGCGCCGACTATATTTTTAAGCATATTGAAAAGCAGATGATTAATGATAAGTTTCTCATTAGTTATTTTAACGATACCTCGCACAACAGCAATTACCTGCGTACGCATTTCCAGAAAACTTATTTCGATGGATACCTGTCTAAATACGATTTCAAAATTTATGAGTTTGATAACGAAGGCAGATCAATCTCAACCGACAAAAGCTACATCCTGGATAACTTTAAGGATATGGTTGTTTTTAGCGCCTTTAAAGTATCCAATTACTTTTATCGAGAAAATGACTCGTTCGGTTTCCAAAGTTACTTTGCCCTGTTGCCGGTACAGGTAAACAATAAAAGCCTGGGCACTTTTGTAATTGCCTTAAAATCAAAACCGCTGCAGTACACCAATTCATTCCCCGAGCTGCTGGTAGATGAGCAATTGAAACTTACCAATGAGTTTAAAGGCTACTCATATGCATTTTATAGTGATAATCACCTGTTAAGCCAAAGCGGGCAGTATACCTATTCGCTTTTAAACAACGAGTTTAGCGCACAGCCCAATCAGTACGCATTTAAAAATACATCATCGAGCGGGCAACCCTGGTACAAGGCGTTTACTAATTACAATCACCTTATTTATAAGCCGAGCGTGCGCAAAATGATTATCATCAGTAAGCTGGAATATCCGGTTTTATATGGTATTACTTCGCTTACTTTCTTTTTTGTGCTGATGCTTATTTTCAATTCTATGGTAATGGGGGCCCGCTGGATGTGGCGGCGTGTGCGGCTTGTGAGGATAGAGAATAACGAGATCCTCTGGGATTTTCACGTTAACTTTGATAGGATACTTTATAAAACCCGTATTCAGTTTTCGATGATATTTGCCGTAGTGGTTACGCTTATGCTGGTGGGGATTATTACTTGTTTTTCCATTATTGCCCAATACCACGAGCAGCAGGTAAACTCTATTACCGACCGTATTACCCGCATAGCATCAGCCTTTGAAAACCATATCGATAACCAGGCATCGCCGTTTAACCTCGAAACGCAGGTAAGCTTTAATGCCTTTGCTGACGCTTATTCTACCGACCTTACGCTGTATGATAAGGATGGTGTGCTACTTTATACCACGCAGCCCAAAATATACAACCTGGGCCTGCTGCAGCCACGTATGAATGGCCGGGCATTTGTATACCTCAGCAAGTTGCAAAAGTCTGAACTGGTGAATAAGGAAAAGATAGGCGGGCTGGATTATGCGGCAGGTTATGCGCCCATCCGCAATGCACAAAATGAAACTATTGCCTTTTTACAGCTGCCATTTTTCTCAAACGAAGCCGAGCTGACCGAGCGCATTGGCTCATTGCTTAATGCCATGATCAATATCTATGCATTGATATTTATTGCCATTGGCTTGTTTGCCATATTGGTTGCAAGGCAAATTACCAACCCGCTTAGTTTTATACAGCATAGCTTAAGCAAAACCATTTACGGCCGTAAAAATGAACCTATTGTTTGGCGACGTAACGATGAGATAGGCTCGCTGGTAAAAGAATATAACAACATGATTGCCGCGCTCGAGTATAGCGCCAGCCGACTGGCACAGTCTGAACGGGAAAGTGCCTGGCGTGAAATGGCCAAACAGGTAGCGCACGAAATTAAGAACCCGCTTACGCCGCTTAAACTGGGCTTGCAGCTGCTCGAAAAATCATGGAAGGATAAAGATCCTAAGTTCGATGCCAAGTTCGAGCGTTTCAGTAAATCATTTGTTGAGCAGATCGAAAGCTTATCATCTATCGCCTCCGAGTTTTCGGCTTTTGCTAAAATGCCCGATACACGCATGGAAAAGCTGGACATCATTGAACTGCTTAGCCAGGCTGTTACCATTTTTAAACAGATGGATAATGTGACCATTAACTTTAATGCACCTGAGCAGCCTTTCCTGATTGTTGCCGACCGCGACCAGCTTTTGCGTTGCTTTAATAATTTATTGAAGAATGCTATTGAGGCCATGCCACCGGGCCGCCCGGGGATAATAGATATTGATTACAGCATAGAAGGAAGATCGATCTTGATCAACGTGCGCGACAATGGCAACGGTATCCCTGAAAGCCTGCGTACTAAAATTTTCGAACCCAATTTCACCACAAAAAGTTCGGGTACGGGTTTGGGGTTAGCATTCGTGAAAAACTCTATCGAAAATGCAGGAGGCAAGGTATGGTTTGAAACGGTTATTGATCATGGTACAGTATTTCATTTAAACTTACCACAGGCGCAGGGAAAGGAATCTGGAATTTAAGATAGAAGGATATGCAAGGTTAAAATATCACTGCCTTTCTAATTTCTTTTTACCATAATCTAGCTTGTCTTCTCTATACAGCACAATTAACCGGCACATTTAAAAGGTATTATAGATTAATTAGGAGTAAATAATTTTTACAATATTTTTTGCCAATGTATTTTTTTCATTACATTGTGTTACCTAATTATAAACTAATGAATAAGCAATTAATTGTGCTCGTTTACGTATTTGCTGCGTTAACGGGGCTCTCCGTTTTAATTCATCGGCACTTGCCCGATGCTGCGGCGAATAGCCGCTTAACCTTTAAAAAAAACTCACACGTCACGGCGCAGGAGTCGAGGCAAATATTAAGTGCCAGGCTTTAATAAATTTAAGTTTAAACAAAAAGCCCTGCTGTTTTTACAGCAGGGCTTTTTGTTTATTGTGTATGTTTTATTTCAACGTAACTGTGGTTTTACCCATGGTAAAGCCATCAGCATATAGAATTACGGTATAAGCTCCTTTTTGGAAAGGAGTTGGGTTTACCCAGTCGATAGTATAACTGGTATCATCATTTTTGTACTCGATAGAAGTTTTGTAGGTAAACTGCAAATCCTGACCGTCTGAGCTAAATGTGCCCGAATCATCTTGTGTTATTAAATTGCCGGCCGGGTCAATTACACGCACATAAATATCGTGCATGCCTTGCGTTGCAATAGTGTTATTAACAACCGTAAAAGTAAGCTTCAGTTTTTTAACGTTTTTGGCTTTTTCATTGGTTGATTCTTTGCCATTATCCTTCACCTTGTATGATACCGCGGTTAAGCTCGAGGTTTTTAAAGCAGAGCCTACCTGCACTTTTGTACTCAGGTCTTTGTTCTCTGTTTCGAGGTTAGTAGCTTTTGTACTTACAGTGGCCAGGTTGGTTTTAAGCGTATCCCTTTCTGAGGCCAGGCTGGCATTTTGTTTTTTCAGCTCCTCCAGGTCCGCAGTGTATTTGGTTACGAAATAACGGAGTTGTTTTACATCTTCCTGTGCTTTTGATAACTCGGCAGCAGTTAGCTTGCCTTTTGCTAATTGTACGCGCAGGTATTTAATTTTGGTTTGCAGCGAATCGTTTTTAGCGATCATCTCTGCATTCATTTTAGTTTTGCTTGAGTTTACCTGTTGTATTTGTGCTTCAAGGCTGTCAAGCTCAGTTTGTAAGCGAGTTTTCTCATCGTTTTGGTATACAACTTTTTCGTCGGTACCTCTTTTTTGATAATAGAGGTATACATCTGTGCCGAGTAGAGCCACTACAACCACAATTAAAAAGTAAATAACGTTTGAGTTTTTTCTGGAATTAGAATTTTGTCCCGATTGGTTCTCCATAAGTATCTCTTTAAGTGATAAATGTGTTAATGCCGTTTATAAAATTGGTTTATCAGCATCGCAAACTGCGCATCAACGTTTTTGCGATAATACAAAAATTATATTAACTGAAGCCTTGTTAACTATAACAGAAACCTCATTTGCCGTATTTAGTTTAAAAATAAATACTATATCATAAAACACAAAATACATCAAATTATTGCATTTAATACTAAAACCCCATTGTATAAAGTTTCTATATCTTTGCAGCTCTTAAAAAAATATGCTAATGGTTACAGGCAAACAGTTGATTTTTATACTACTTACAACGGTACTTTTTACCCAGGCGCAAGCACAGGTAGATACGGCGAAGGTGAGACAAAAAGCACCCAAGCGCGAATTTAGAGGCGTATGGGTTGCCACTGTAATGAACATTGACTGGCCCAGCAGTGTAACCCTTACCAGCGATAAACAGAAAGAACAGTTGATCCGCATTCTCGATTTTCACCAGCAGAGTAATATGAATGCGGTGATGTTCCAGGTGCGCCCCGCTGCCGATGCTTTTTACGCTAAAAGCCGCGAACCATGGTCGCGCTGGTTAACGGGTAGGCAGGGGCAGGCACCTAATCCGTTTTATGATCCCTTAGAATTTGCCATTACCGAAGCCCATAAACGCGGCATGGAACTGCATGCCTGGGTTAACCCATACCGTGCAACTGCCGATGCAAACTATAGCAACATAGCAGCTAATCACCCTACCAAAACGCATCCCGAGTGGTTCTTTATTTACGGTGGACAAAAATTATTTAACCCCGGGTTGCCTGAAGTGCGCGAATATATTGTGCAGGTGATATTAGATATTGTAAAGAATTATGATGTTGACGGCATACACATGGACGACTACTTTTATCCATACCTTATAGCCGGCCAAACCATCCACGATGCTGATGCCTATAAGCAATACGGATCTGATTTTACCGACATCCGTGCCTGGCGACGGGATAATGTGGATAAGCTGATTAAAATGGTTGGCGACAGTATCCACAAATACAAACCCAACTTAAAATGGGGCATTAGCCCGCGAGGTGTTTGGCGCAATAAAGATGAGGATGTAGAAGGTTCTGACACCCACGGTGGCCCGTCATACTCAGAAAACTATGCTGATACCCGTAAATGGATACGTGAGGGTTGGATTGATTATATTAACCCACAGATATACTGGCAAATTGGTAACCGTGCCGCTGCTTTTGATAAACTGGTTGACTGGTGGGGCAGCAATGCCAATGGCCGCCATGTATACATAGGCCAGGCCCCATACCGTATGGCCGAAGCGCATTCGCCCGCCTTTAAAAACCCGCGCGAGCTGCCTAATCAGGTAAGGTATGTGCGTGGTAACCCGCGTGTGCAGGGAAGTGTGTATTTCAGCTCAAATTCAATGACCAGTAACCTGTTAGGCTTTACAGATTCGCTCCGTCAAAATTTTTATAAATTTCCGGCCTTGCCGCCTGTAATGTTATGGCGTGATTCTATCGCTCCAAATACACCGCAGCAACTAACAGCAACCAGCGGGCCGAAAGGTGTATTCTTAACCTGGCTGGCACCAGCCCCTGCTAAAGATCTGGAGCCTACATTCGGTTATGTGGTTTACCGTTTTAATGGCGATGAGAAAATTGACATCGACGATCCGTCACACATTCTGCTGATTAAGTATAATACCGACCCTGCACTGTTAGATAACACTGCAGAAAAAGGTAAAAAATATATCTACGTAGTCACGGCCATCGATAAAATGAAGAATGAGAGCGAACACTCCGAACCATTTAGCCTAACGGTGCCGCTGCTTTAGCTATTCATTACAGCGCCACCGTTAATATCAAAAGCCTGCCCGGTTACCGAGCGTTGGTTAATGAGGTAGTTTACCAGGTCTGCCACTTCTTCGGGGTCGCTCATGCGGCGTAGGGGTACGCTTTGCATGGCTACATCATAAAACTCCTGCTTGGTAATGCCAATGCTGTCGGCAATGCTTTGCAGTCCGCTTTGGGCCATATCGGTATCAACCCAACCCGGGCAAATGGCGTTAACCAAAATAATTTCCTTAGCAAATTGCGATGCCCACACCCGCATCAGTCCCAACAAACCTGCTTTAGAAGCACAGTAAGCAGAATAATCAGGAACGCCTAAACGCGCCAGTACCGATGAGGTGATTACAATATATTTCTCTGCATCCGCTTTTCGCAGATTAGGCAAAAAGGTATTCACAAAGTTATAAGTGCCGGTAAGGTTTGTATCAATAATAGCATCCCAGCGGTCATTCTCGCCCCAGTAATTCTCACCGCCGATGCCTGAATTGGCAATCAGCCCGTTAACTACAACATCGCCTAACTGCTCAGCCGCTTTGGCCAAACTTTCTTTATCACGAATGTCAGCCACCAAAATCTGATGGTTGGTGCCTTCTAGCATGGTTAAGGTCTGCAATAATTTATCGAGGCTGCGGCCAAGCAATACACACCTGTTACCCGCCGAAGCTATATTTTGAGCAATAGCACGGCCAATACCAGTGCCCGCACCGCTAATGATGTATGTTTTAGACATGAAGCGAAGGTGGGGAAAAGAGAAGTGAGAAACAAGAACCAAGAAACAAGACTTTGAGAATGTAAATTATATAGTTTGTCATTGCGAGGAGGAACGACGTGGCAATATCGTAGCTATACAGATCGAATAAGCATTGGCGATGAGGTTGCCGCGCTATCGCTGCAATGACAAATTTTTAAAAACTACCACAAGTTTTTAACTTGCGGTAAAACTGATGTAAGGTTTCACCTTACGTAAGCTGAAAGCTTACAACAGTGTGCGGGTCACAAGTTACGCTGCGCTAAACTTACGACAGCAATCAGTTCTTCTTCCGGCCTTCCTGTCTTTCCGACCTCCGGCCTCTCTTATACCCTTCTATCTATAAACTTAACCGCTTTCCTCACAGTCTCCGGAAACTGCATTTTTTGAATTTCTTCAGCTGTAACATATTTAATATGCGGACTAACCCTTAACCGGGCTTGCAAATAAGCGCGGATTTGGTGGTCGCATTCTTCGCTGATTACAGATGGTACAATGTGCAGCAGTACCTCGTCGAGGCCAACTTCATTTGGGTAAACTTCTACCACATAATCTAAAATCTCTTCACGCTCGTTCAATAGATCGAACAGGGCGGGAGGGTAAAGTGTGGTGCCTTTAAACTTGATCATCTGTTTTTTGCGACCAAGTATAGGCGATAACCGCCAGCTCGAGCGTCCGCAGGCACAGGGTTCATCAAAGTACATGCAGATGTCGCCGGTTTTGTAGCGGAGGAGCGGCATGCCTTCTACGCCGAGCGTGGTGATGGTTAATTCGCCGGCAGTATATGGGCCGACTGGTTTTTCGTCGTCATCCAAAATTTCGGCAATCATTAAGTCGGACTGGTAATGCCCGCCGTGGCCTTCACTGCATTCTGTAAATGCCGTTTGCATTTCGGTTGATGCATAAGTCGAATACAGCTCGATGTTCCAGGAATCGGTGATCTTCTTCCCTAAAATATTTAGCGAAGAATCTGTATTGCGGATGTTCTCGCCTATACAAATCGCCTTTTTAACAGAGGATGCATTTACATCGATGTTATTCTCGTTGGCGTATTTGATCAGCTTTAAAATAAAAGATGGCACGGCTACTATGGCTGTTGGCTTTAAGCGCTTAATAGTTTCCCACTGTAATGAAGGTACACCCGGGCCTAAACGGATAGCTCCAGCGCCCAGTTTCCGTAAACCTAAATAATAGGCCATGCCCGCCATAAACTGCCTGTCGAGCGTAAGCATCAGTTGAAACAAATCATCTTTAGTAGCCCCGGCACTTAAAAATGAGTTGTATTCGTTCAATGCAAGTCGATCAAGATCTTTATCTGTTAAGGCAACGGTAACCGGGCCGCCCAATGTACCCGAAGTTGATGTATACTCGATCACCTTTTCGGCAGGGACACATAAAAAGTCGAGGTTGCGCTGTTGCAGGTCTTCTTTGGTGGTGGTGGGTATGCGGGTAAGATCGGCAACGGTTTTTATATCGTTAATATCGATCCCGTTTTTGACAAACAGATCTTTATAAAATGGCGAGTGCTGCGAAAGGTAAACTAATAGCTCGCGTAATTTTTGTTCCTGTACCAGGGTGGCTTCTTCGGCCTGCTGTCCTATCATCCTTATTTTTCTATAATTACTACTGCCGATGCCATTGCCTTTACGTGCGTAAGCGATACCAAAATATTGGTAATGCGCATGGGGGCAAGGGTGTCGGCCGTTTCTCCCGAGATAAATATTTCGGGTTTCCCGTCTTCATTATTAATTATTTCAACCTCATTAAATACCGTTCCGGTAAGCCAGCCTGTACTCAGTGCTTTAAAAAAAGCTTCTTTGGCGGCGAAGCGGGCAGCATAATGTTCGTATTTGTTTGTTTTTGATTCGCAATAAGCAATTTCGGTGGCCGAGAATATCATTTCACGAAAACCTGCCTGCTTTTCCACAGCTGCAGCAATCCGCTCCACTTCTACCAAATCTGTCCCTAATCCTGCAATCATTTTTTATTATCTTGCATCTTCAAAATTCAAATGTAGCAAAAAAGCCAAAAGCTGTATTTATTGGCCATGTTGCAACAACCACAAAGCAATTTTGTAACGTATATATTCTATATTTTTTACAATAATTATGTTGATCAAAAAACTTTTAACCGGTGCTGCATTTCTACTTTCCATGAGTACCTATGCCCAAACAACACAGCACAGGTATAAAGACATGCTGTTTGGTAACGTAACCATCGACGAAAATATTAACTACGCTAACAGCTCTGATAAAAAAGCGCACCTGTTTGATATTTACCAACCGCATGACGATAATGCGAAGAAACGCCCGCTCATTATTTGGATGCACGGCGGTGGTTTCAGGGCCGGGTCTAAAGATGATAAGGGTATTAAATTGTGGAGTAACGAATTTGCTAAACGTGGCTATGTATGTGCAGCCATTAATTATACGTTGAGCAAGCGGACTATCATCTTCGGCATCAGCGCCAGTGAATTACAAAAAAGTGCATACTACGCCGTGCAGGATTTAAAGGAAGCCATTGCTTATTTTAAACTTAATGCCGATAAATACCGGATTGATACTTCGAAAATAATTTTAGCCGGAAACTCGGCAGGGGCTATTATGGCTTTGCAAACTGCCTTTACCAATAATGTGCAGCTGGGCGAACAGGTTGGCCTCTCTAAAAGTGACGCAGACTTGCACTCAACCGAGTTTACCAAAGTGGCTGCTGTAGTTAATTTCTGGGGAGCAATATTTGATATTCACTGGCTGGAAAATGCTAAAACGCCTATTGTAAGTGTGTATGGCAGCAACGATGGTATTATTGACCCTGATCATAAAGGCACGCCGATGTACGGCTCGATAGCGATTAAGCGAAAGTCAGATGAGCAGAAAATCCCGAACGCCATCAAATCATTCGAAGGATACTCGCACGAGTTGCAGAAGCACTTTAACCCAATTTTCTCGGTGGATAAAGAAACACAGGAGCGCTGGACACAGGCCAGCCAATTTGCGGCTGATTTTTTGTATGCGCAGTTATTTGAAGAAAAAGCTAAAACAGGCACTACTTTAGATTATCGCACGATAGGGGCACCATACGAAACGAAAACATCCAAAAAGAAAAAAGAGCCGGCAGTTGCTACTCCCAAACCTAAAACGGCCGCTACACCGGCTAGTATTACCGACACCACATCGTTAGATTACCGCACCATGTGGCAAGGCACGGACCCCAAGCCAGCCAAGAAAAAAAACAACTAAGTTTTTGGACGGAAACTGCATAGGTGTTCGGAAGATGAGTTTTCTTTCAAAATATTAAGCCAGGGGTCATGCCGAGGCACTCGAAGCATGTGCGCAAAGGCCTTCTACACCATATTTTAACATCAATGCATAGTCGACGATTCCCAACCCACATGCTTCGAGTGCCTCAGCATGACCCCATCTTTCATTTTTCTGAACACCAAAATGTCTTTTCTCCTTCCGTCCTTCATCTTTTTGTCTGCGCAGCAAAACCAAAACTTCGAAATTGCGTTATAGTACTGAAATACACTTATTACAGATAATGAAATTCCATAAAATATTTATTGCCGCCGCCTTAACCGCCATGAGTATTAGCTTTGCGGAGGCTGCTTCTGTGAAAGAGGTATCGGCAGGAAGTACCACAGCAACTTTTCAGTTGCCGCCACCGCCGCCAAGGCCACCGCTCCCTCGTTTCCATCGCCGTTATGCAAGGCATCATTACCGTACAAGGCACCATAGTACATTAAGAATACACTTGCCACCGCCGCCGCCTCACCCGCCCGGCCCACGCTTGTAGAAGATAATTGTGATTTATTTTTTGACGCAGTATCGATTTTTTTCGGTGCTGCGTTTTTTGTTGATGGAATATCTAATTGACTTTAAATTGTAGACATGCGACGAGGTTGCCTCGCTATCACTCAATGACAGGGTTTTAAACAAGTAAGGCGATTGCAGCGCAATCGCCTTTCTTGTTGTATGTCTCGATTCTTGATTCCCGATTCTTGACTCTCTTAGTACAGCAGGTGGTCATAAGGATACCTCACGCTATGTATGGCCAAAATATGATCGTACAATAGCTTCCTGAACTCATCTACATTCTCTTTTTTTAAGGCCGAGATAAATATCGCCGGGCTGTTATTGTTAGCCATCCAGCTGTTTTTAAACTCTTCTAAAGTCAGCACGTGGGCGTCATCTTCGGGGTGCACTTGTATGGGTTGGTAAGCGTCGATCTTGTTGAAAACGGTAATCATCTGTTTATCTATCGCGCCAAGCTCTTTCAAAGTTTCGTTTACGGTGCGGATCTGGTCTTCAAAGTTGGGATGCGAAACATCCACTACGTGTACCAGGATATCTGCCTCGCGAACTTCGTCCAGGGTCGATTTAAAACATTCTACCAAATGGTGAGGCAGCTTGCGGATAAACCCAACCGTGTCTGATAACAAGAAGGGCATATTTTCGATCACCACTTTACGAACCGTGGTATCCAGCGTGGCGAACAGTTTGTTCTCTGCAAATACATCAGATTTTGAGATCATATTCATGATGGTTGATTTACCAACGTTGGTATAACCCACCAATGCCACACGCACCATCTGACTACGATTTTTACGCTGTGTTTCGTTCTGGCGATCTATCAGTTTCAATTTGTCTTTCAACAGAGAGATTTTGTTCAGGATCAAACGTCTATCCGTCTCAATTTGCGACTCACCCGGTCCGCGCATACCAATACCACCCTTTTGGCGCTCCAAGTGGGTCCATAAGCGGGTTAATCGTGGCAACAAATATTGCAATTGGGCCAGTTCCACCTGCGATTTTGCCTGCGCCGTTTGTGCGCGGCCGGCAAATATGTCGAGGATTAAGTTATTACGGTCGAGTATTTTAACACCGAGTTCGCGCTCAATATTACGCAGCTGCGATGGCGAAAGCTCGTCATCAAAAACCACCATATCAATTTCTTCGGCAACAACGTATTCTTTTATTTCTTCCAGTTTACCCGTACCCACAAATGTGGCACGTTCTGGCCTTTGCAGTTTCTGGGTAAACCACTTCACGGTTTCTCCACCGGCGGTTTCCACCAAAAATTGCAACTCTTCTAAGTATTCTTTTTGCTGCTCGTCGGTTACATTGGGTGTAACTACACCCACCAACACAGCTTTTTCCTGCTTCACAGCAGTATCATAAAATTTTTGCTTCATTAATATAAATATAACAATACCAATGCCAAGTAGCCCCCTAACCCCCTAAAGGGGGAATAAAAACCAACAAGTCAGTAACTTTGTCATGCTTTGCTCCCCCTTTAGGGGGCTGGGGGGCTATAGCCCCTTCACAAACTCCGCCATTGCCTCGCCGGGATCTTCTTGCTTCATGAAATTCTCACCAATTAAAAAACCGTTATAGCCGGCTTGCTTTAATTCTTTAATTACCTGTGTGTTGCTGATAGCGCTTTCAGATACCTTGGTGAACTCTGCCGGGATATGCTCGGCCAGTTTAAATGAGGTTTCTACCGAAACCGTAAAATCGGCCAGGTTACGGTTGTTTACACCGATGGCGCTCAGGTTAGGGTCAATGCTGCGTTGCAGTTCTTCGAGGTTGTGCACCTCTAATAACACGCTTAAGCCCAGGCTTTTGGCTAATTCGGCATATTGTTTAATCTGCACGGGCGTTAATATCGCGGCAATCAGCAGGATAATATCTGCGCCGATGGCTTTAGCTTCAATGATCTGGTATTCATCGATCATAAAATCCTTGCGTAGCAGCGGGATACTGTTTACCTGGCGTGCGGCCAGCAGATCGTCCTCGTGGCCCATAAAGAAATTATGGTCGGTTAGGATTGATAGGGCAGATGCACCCGCGGCGTTATAGCCGGTGGTTACATCTTCTACCTTTACCTTATCGTTAATAATCCCCTTTGATGGCGATTTACGTTTAAACTCAGCAATAATACCCGTCCGCATAGGGTCGAGCAAAAATTGGTTCAGCGAATAAGGTTGGCGCGTAAAAAGCGACGATTCTTCCAGTTCTTTATAAGAGCGTAGTGCCTTTGCAGCTTCTACTTCTGTTTTTTTATGAGCGACTATTTTATCAAGTATGGTCATACCCCCTAACCCCCTAAAGGGGGAATTTTGTTTAATGTTAATTACTCGTTTGTTATCTCAACCCTGTTCCAAAAGTCTCCCCTTTCAGGGGAGATTTAGAGGGGGCGTAACCAGTTCTGCATCATCTCTTTCCCGTACTCGGTCAACACCGACTCAGGGTGAAACTGTACACCGCGAACATCGTAATCTTTATGGCGCAGGGCCATGATAGATTGATCCTTTTCGTCGATGGCAGTCACAACTAAGTCCGAAGGCAAGTCTGCAGGTGTTACTACCCACGAGTGGTAACGGCCAACGTTGATATGCTCGGGCAGGTCGATGAACAATTGTTCGCCAGCATCAATCACTTTAATTGGTGTGGCGATGCCATGCATCGGGCGGCTTAGGTTGTGCAAGGTACCACCAAAAGCTTCTGCAATGGCCTGCTGGCCTAAACACACACCAAAGATACTTTTCTTCGGTGCGTATTCTTTAATCACATCCAGTAGTAAACCGGCCTCTGAAGGAATGCCCGGCCCAGGTGATAGGATAATCTTATCAAACTGTGCTACATCTTCCAGCTTAAACTGGTCGTTTCTCCAAACCTCGCACTCCATGCCAAGCTCGTTAACCAAATGCACCAGGTTATAGGTGAAAGAATCGTAGTTATCTATTATGAGGATTTTACCCCCCGACCCCCTGAAGGGGGAGGAAGAGTTGCTTTTGTTTATATCTTTATTTTCCATTTTAAATTTCTTTTTAGTCCCCTCTCCTTTAGGAGAGGGTTAGGGTGAGGTTACAGTTCTTCTGCCAGCAATAACGCTTTATGCAGTGCGGCAATTTTGTTACCTACTTCATTCAGCTCCATTTGCGGTACCGAATCTGCTACTATACCCGCACCTGCCTGGTAATGCAGCGTATTATTTTTGCTTAAGAACGAGCGGATCATGATGGCATGGTTAAAGTCGCCGTTAAAGCCGATGAAGCCGATAGCGCCGCTGTAAAAGCTGCGTTTAATATTCTCGTTAGCATCAATAATTTCCATCGCACGGAATTTTGGCGCGCCGCTCAGCGTGCCTGCCGGGAAAGTATCGGCCACAATTTTGAAGGACGAAACGCCATCATGTATCCTGCCGGTAACATGCGATACCAGGTGAATTACATGCGAGTAATATTGCACCTCTTTAAACGCTTTAACAGAAACCTGCGTACAATGGCGGCTTAAATCGTTACGGGCCAGATCAACCAGCATTACGTGCTCGGCCGATTCTTTAGGGTCGTTCTCGAGGTTACGTGCCAGGGCTGCATCTTTCTCGTCGTCGCCTGTACGCTTAAAGGTTCCGGCGATAGGATAGATGCTCGCTACGCGATTTTTAATGGTGATCTGCGCCTCCGGCGATGAACCGAAAATGCGGAAATCGCCATAGTCGAAATAGAACAAATACGGTGATGGGTTAATAGAGCGTAATGCGCGGTACACATTAAACTCATCGCCCAAAAACTTACGTGAGAATGCACGTGAAGGAACGATCTGGAATACATCGCCACGGAAGATATGCTGCTTCATCTTATCAACCGTATCCATAAACTGCTGGTCGGTTAGATTTGATTCTTCTTCGCCGTTCAGCTGGAAATGGTATTCCGGGAAGTTTTTATTCTTGATCAGGTATTCCAGTTTCTCTAAACCATCGGTAGCCGTGTCATCAGCAGTCTGGTTATTGAAGATATATAGCTCATTCTTAAAGTGATCTATCGCGATAATGTACTTATAGATATGATACTGCATGGTCGGTATCTTGCGATAGTCGTCCGCATCTTTTTTTAATTTGATGGTTTCGAAATGCTCTACCACTTCATGGGTAAAGTAGCCAAATAAGCCGTTCGAGATGATCTTCAATCCCGGATCGTTCACTTCAAAATCTTTCAGAAACTGATCAACTTCGGTTACTAGGTCAAATTGCCCGGTTTCGAGGTTAATGTGGGTTCCGTTTGGATATTTCTTTTTAAGCTGGCCGTCGGTTAAAACGAGGCCTGCAATGGGTTCGCAGCATACATAGCTCATGCTGTTCTCGCGGCTGTGGTAATCAGAACTTTCCAGCAGTAACGAGTTGGGGAAAACATCGCGCAATCTTAAAAAGATGCTTACCGGCGTGGTAGTGTCAGCCAGTAGCTTTTTGTAAGTTGTGTGTATGGTGTGCTTGTTCATTTTATGTTTTTCGTAATATTTTGAAATAAAAAAAGCCCGGCAGAGGTTGCTGCCGGGCTAATATCAGGTTTACAATTGTTTAGTAAAGTCTAATCAATAATCTCCTCCGGCTGCCGTTATTTGACGGTGCCACCAGGTTTTGGTTATGAAGTTGATTTTGATCATGTTGGGGAACAAATATTACATATTTATTTGAATACGCAAATTATTTTGTTAAAATAATGTTAAATTCTTTACGCCGTCATTCCTAACAAAGGTACATGCCCTGCCGAAAGTGCCACTACAACAATAATAACTGCTATAATATAAAAAATTGCAATCGCTTTGTGCTTAGCCTCAGGGGTGTTAGCACGTTTAGATTTAGCATGGCCAATGGTAATCAGCACTAATGCGATTATCATCATACTTATGTGCTCAACCGTCCAGTAACGGGTGGTGGCATCTTTCATGGTGTTGGCACCGAATTGCACAAACGGGCTTAAGAAATAAAGCACTATACCGAACAACAATTGGGTGTGTGCCGAGATCATGGCAAATAAATTAACCTTGCGGTTGCCTTCTGTGTAACTTTTTTTACCAAACCAGCCTGCAAGCGACTGTATAATGGCCCATAATAACAGGATTACGACGATAAACCTTAACCCAGAGTGGATATACTTGAAAATAGTATACGCGTTCATGCTTTTTAAATTAGTTTTTGCGAAGATACAATAAAATAAGAGGCCTAAAATCTAAAATTAGCGTGTAACAAATGTATTATCAAGGTAATATTATGATAGTTTCAACAAAATGTTAAATAATTTAGAGCGATTAAACTCAACTAAACGCAAATGAAAAAAATTTTACTTTTCTGTTTTGCCCTGTTAGTCGCACAATTTACCCGCGCACAAGAAACCTTCCCGGTTAATGGCGCATGGGATGTTAGGCCAGGGCAATACGCTTTCACTAATGCCACTATTGTGGTTAGTGGAGAGCAGACATTAACCAACGCCACCTTGCTGGTAAAAGACAGGGTGATTGAGGCCGTTGGTGCAGGTGTAGCCGTACCTAAAGGCTATGTAACTGTTGACCTTAAAGGCAAATTCATTTACCCGGGACTGGTTGATGCTTATACATCTTATGGTATGCCCGAAGCCCCGCGCCAAACTGCTGCCTTTAACTTTGGCGGCCCGCGTGTATCGGTTCCGGTATCTACCAAACCGGGTGCTTACGGTTGGAACGAAGCTATCCGCCCTGATGTAAACGCTAAAACTATTTTCCATGTTAATGCTACCGCTGCCGAAGAATTAAAGCGTAATGGCTTTGCTGCGGCTAACGCCTTAATCCGTGATGGTATTGCACGCGGTACATCGGCCGTAGTTGCCCTAAGCGACGAGCGCGATAACCTGGTTTTCATTAACGACCAGGCAACAGCTAACTACTCTTTCAGCAAGGGTACAGCTGCTACCAACTACCCATCTTCACTAATGGGTACTATCGCATTAATACGCCAAACTTATTTGGATGCTGCATGGTACAAAACTCAAAAAGGAGAATACAATATCTCTTTAAATGAGTTTAACCGCACACAGGCATTACCTCAGGTTTTTGAGGTAACTGATATGCAAAGCATTTTACGTGCCGATAAAATTGCCAAAGAGTTTGGTAAACAATACATCATTAAATCTGATGGTAAAGAGTACCAGAACATTGCCGCTGTAAAAGCAACCGGCAGCAGCTTTATCATTCCATTAAACTTTGCTGCTCCTTATGATGTGGAAGATCCTCTGGATGCCCGCAACGTAACTTACGAGCAACTGAAAGACTGGGAACTGGCCCCAACCAACCCTGCAGCTTTAGAAAAAGCAGGTATTAAATTCGCCATTACTTCTTATGGTTTAACCAGCTCTAAAGATTTTTGGACTAACCTGCGTTCTGCCATCACCAACGGCTTAACAGAGAAACAAGCTTTAGCCGCTTTAACCGAAACCCCTGCCGAAATGCTGGGTGTATCTGATAAAGTTGGTAGCCTTGCTAAAGGTAAACTGGCCAACTTTATTATCACTTCTGATAACCTGTTTAAGGCAGATAACGTGATCTACGAAACCTGGTCAGAAGGCCGCCAGTTTGTGGTAAGCAAAATGGATGTGACTGATCTGCGCGGTACTTATGCCTTCAAAAGCGATGTATCAAACGGCAGCCTGGCTATCAGCGGTACCCCTGGTACTTACAGCGTAGCTTTTGGCCCGGATAGCGTACGTACCCCAGGTACAATTACCCGTACAGGTGATCTGGTTGGTATCTATTTTAACTCTCGTCAGCCTAATGGTACTGTTCGCTTAAGCGGATATATTTCATCGGTATCACCTATCACTTTAAGTGGTACAGGGACTGCACCAGATGGTACAGAATTTAAATGGACTGCTGCTTACACCGGCCCGGCCCCGGCTGCAGGTAATGCGAATGGTGCTTTTGCACGTGGTGGTCAGGGTAATCCTGGCGGCCCTCGTCAGCCAGCAACACCTTCACCAATTGGCCCTGTTGTTTATCCTTTTGCTGCTTATGGTTATGTTGAAGTACCTAAGGCAGAAGCAACCTTGTTTAAAAATGCTACCGTTTGGACTAACGAAAAAGACGGCATCCTTAAAAATACCGACGTGTTAATTGAAGGTGGTAAAATTAAAGCTATTGGTAAAAACCTGCCTGCAGGTACAGCCAAAGTTATTGATGCTACCGGCAAACACCTGGCGCCGGGTATTATCGATGAGCACTCGCACATAGCTGCAACCGGTGGTATTAACGAAGGTACACAAGCGGTAACTTCAGAAGTTCGTATTGGTGACGTGTTAGATGCTACCGACGTTAACTTATACCGTCAGTTAGCTGGTGGTGTTACTATCTCGCACATCCTGCACGGTTCGGCTAACCCAATCGGTGGTCAAACCTATATCATCAAACACCGCTGGGGCGTTACGCCAGAGCAAATGAAATTTGAAGGCGCTCCGCAGTTCATCAAATTTGCATTGGGCGAAAACGTAAAACAAAGTAACTCTCAGCAACAATTTGGTAACCCTAACGTGCGTTTCCCGCAAACCCGTATGGGCGTTGAGCAGGTTTATGTTGATGCCTTTACCCGTGCTAAAGAATACAAAGCTGCACGTGCTGTAAAAGGTAACACCGTGCGTCGCGATTTAGAATTAGAGGCTTTGGCTGAGATTCTGGATGATACCCGCCATATTACCTGTCACTCTTACGTACAATCAGAAATTAACATGCTGATGCACGTGGCAGATAGCCTGGGCTTTAAGATTAACACCTTTACCCACATCTTAGAGGGTTACAAAGTGGCTGATAAAATGAAAGCTCGCGGCATTGCTGCTTCTACTTTCTCTGATTGGTGGGCTTACAAAATGGAGGTACAAGATGCTATCCCTTACAATGCCAACATCATGACATCTGAAGGTATAACGGTTGCCATCAACTCTGATGATGCTGAGATGGCCCGCCGCTTAAACCAGGAAGCCGGTAAATCGGTAACTTATGGTAAAATGAGCGAAGAAGAAGCATTGAAACTGGTTACCCTTAACCCGGCTAAAATGCTGCACATTGATGGCCGTGTAGGTAGTATCAAAGCCGGTAAAGATGCCGATTTAGTATTATGGTCAGCAGATCCGCTTTCTATCTACGCTGTAGCCGAAAAAACTTATGTTGACGGTGTAGCTTACTGGGATTACGAAAAAGATGCAGCACGCCAGAAAGAAATGAAGGCAGAAGAAGGCCGCATTATCCAAAAAATGCTGCAGGCTAAAAATGCAGGCTCTGCAACCCAACGTGCAGGTGCTCCACGCCGTCGCCAGTTATATACTTGCGATGATATTGAGGATGCAGCTTACGTGGTTGCCGATTCGTATAACAACTTGGCGCAAGATCAAACTGCAGGCCAGCAATCAGCTCAAAATAAAAAGTAATCCTTTAAGACAGTTTCAATCATGAAAAAGAAAATATTATTAGGTTTTGGAGGATTGCTGCTCTCAACGGTCCTCGCATTCGGACAGGAGACCATATCGCCTGCCAAAGCGCAAAGCGGCCCTATTGTAATTACCGGTGCAACTATCCATGTGGGTAACGGCAAGGTAATTAACAATGGTTATGTTGCTTTCGACAAAGGAAAAATTACCGCCATTGGCGAAGGTGCTGCCCCTGCAACCGCAGGCGCTACCGTAGTTGATGCTGCCGGTAAACAAATATACCCGGGCTTTATTTGCCCTATTACCACTTTAGGTTTAGTGGAGATTGAAGAAGGTGCACGCGGTACCGTTGATGATACAGAAACAGGCGAATTAAACCCGCACGTACGTTCATTAATCGCTTTCAATACAGATTCTAAAGTTATCCCTACCGTGCGTTCAAACGGTGTTTTGTTGGCGCAGCCAACACCTGAGGGTGGTACTGTTTCTGGCCAATCATCTGTAATGATGCTTGATGGCTGGAACTGGGAAGATGCCGCTTACAAAAAGGATATCGGTATTCACCTAACCTGGCCGGTTGCCCGTGCAGCCCGTGGCCGCAGAGGTGGTGCACCAACTCCTGGTCAGGAAACTCCTGCCGAGCGTGCACAAAAACAAATCGATGCTATTTATAGCTTGTTTGGTCAGGCGCAAGGTTATGCAGCCGGTGGTAAACCTGCTGTACACAACTTGCGTTTAGATGCCATGGTTGGCGTATTCAATGGTACCAAAAAAGTATTTATTAATGCTGACGGTGCTAAAGAAATTGAACAAGCGGTGGCATTTGCTAAAAAATTCAACCTGTCGGCAGTTATTGTTGGCGGTAAAGAATCTTATTTGGTAACTGATCTGTTGAAGCAAAACAACATCCCGGTTATCATCAAAGAAACTCAGTCTTTGCCTGATAAAGACGAGGATGATGTTTACCTGCCTTACAAATTACCACACCTTTTACAGGATGCCGGTGTTTTGTACGGTTTAACAGGTATCGGTTTCTGGCGCCAGCGCAACCTGCCTTTCGAGGCTGGGGAAGCTGTGGGTTACGGTTTAACTAAAGAGCAGGCTTTATCGATGATCACCATCAACAACGCCAAAATTTTAGGTATCGACAAAACTACCGGAACTTTAGAAGTGGGTAAAGATGCTAACCTGTTTGTTTCAAACGGCGACGCATTGGATATGTTGGGCTTAGATGTTACCAATGAGTATATCCAGGGCCGCACTATCGACCTGAACAATAAGCATAAACAGCTTTACAAAAAGTTCAGCGATAAGTATGGTATCCCAACCAAGCTTTAAAAATCAGAGCACTTAGTTGTGAATATGAACCCCGGCAAATGTTTTGCCGGGGTTTTTTTATGTTAGTTCAATTTATTGATACTTTTTAAATTTTTTTAAAAAGTATTTTGTTGTTATTAAAAATTTAATTTAAGTTTGTGTAAATGGAAATCAAGACAAAAACTGATAGGCAAAGTGGGTTGACTGATAAAGTCTTGAAGCATTTCTATTTTAATGATGAACTTTCATGCGCCGAGGTAAGCGAGCATCTCGACAAAAGCATTCCACTGGTAGCCAAATCAATTGCCGAGTTGGTGGTTGAAGGTTTTGTGGTTGAGCAAGGCTACGCACAATCGAGTGGTGGCCGCAGGCCTCTAAAGTACAGCATAAAAGCTGACGCCCTGTACCTGGTAGCCGTGGCTATGGATCAGCTATCGGTGCGCATCGGGTTATTTGATCTGTTGAATAAGCCGGTTGTTGATGTTCAATCATTCGAGCTTAAGTTATTGAACAATGATGAAGCGCTTAAAATGCTCATCAAATACATAAATAAATACATTGCTGCCTCTGGCATTGCCAAAGAGAAAATTGCCGGTATTGGCATCGGCATGCCGGGTTTTATCAACATAAGTGAAGGTATTAACTATACCTACCTCGATGCGGGTGGCCAAAACCTGCGCGAGTATATCGGCGAAGCTACAGACCTGCCCGTTTTTATCGATAACGACTCGAGCTTAATTGCCCTTGCCGAACAACGTTTTGGCGCTGCCAAAGCCCAGAAAGAAGTAATGGTAATTAACCTGGGCTGGGGTATAGGTTTGGGGATGATCATCAACGGTAAACTTTTCCGCGGTCACGATGGATTTGCGGGTGAGTTGAGCCATATCCCGCTATCTGAAGATGGTGCTTTGTGCAGCTGCGGTAAACAAGGTTGTTTAGAAGCAGAGGCTTCGATGCTGGCCGTTGCCGAGAAAGCAATTGCGGGCATTAAAGAAGGCAAGATCTCGAGCCTGAAACATATTATCGAAGACCCTAATAAACTGGCCGGTGATGCCATTATGGATGCCGCCAATAACGGTGATCATTTTGCGATAGATCTGCTGTCAGACGCCGGATATAAGATCGGTAAGGCGCTGGCAATCCTCACCCACATCATGAACCCGCAAACTATTGTGTTAAGCGGACGTGGTGCAAGGGTTGGCAAAATTTTATTAGCACCAATACAACAGGCCATGAATAAATATTGCATCCCGCGTTTGGTGAGTAATACAAGGCTGAAGGTATCCGAATTAGGTTTTGATGCCGAACTGGTTGGCGCTGCCGTACTGGTGATGGAAAATTACAATAAAGAAAAAGTATAGGCTCCGTTTTAACGGAGTTTTTTATGCGGTTAATTTTAAGATACAAATACTAAAAAGCTAAATATGGCACGTTTAAATCTTCTGGAAGAAACCCGGTACGAAAAATTACCGGTAACGGTATACCCTAACCAGCAAATTGCTTCGGTACAGGTAGCCAAACGTATTGCTGACCTGATTAAAAGCCGCCAGGTAAGCGGCGGAAAAACCGTTTTAGGTTTGGCAACAGGTGTTACCCCAATCAGGGTGTATGCCGAACTGATACGTTTGCATAAAGAAGAAGGCCTGAGCTTTAAAAACGTAATTACCTTTAACCTGGACGAGTACTACCCCATGCAGCCAACCGCTGCACAGAGCTATGTAACGTTCATGAACGAAAACCTGTTCGATCATATCGACATTGATAAAGCTAACGTACACATCCCTGATGGTACTTTGGCACCTGATACGGTTGCTGCTTTCTGTCTGAACTACGAAAAACAGATCGAAGAATTAGGCGGCCTGGATATGCAGATCCTGGGTATCGGTCGTACCGGCCACATCGGGTTTAACGAGCCGGGTTCGGCACCAAACTCTGGTACACGTTTAGTAACGCTGGACGACCTGACCCGCAGTGATGCTGCCCGTGATTTTGGTGGTAAGCAAAACGTACCAACCAAAGCTATTACCATGGGTGTGGGTACCATCTTTAAAGCCCGCGAAATTATCCTGATGGCCTGGAGCCAAAAGAAAGCGCCGATTATCAAAAAAGCGGTTGAAGGTGAAATTTCCGGCGATGTACCTGCTACTTTCCTGCAGCTTTCTGAGCATGTAGAGTTTGTTTTGGACGAAGGCGCAGCATCTGAGCTAACCCGCTTTGATACCCCATGGTTGGTTAAAGATTGCGTGTGGACCAACACCATGAAAAAGAAAGCGGTGATCTGGCTGGCTACAACCGTTAAAAAACCAATCCTGAAATTAACGGAAGATGATTATAACAACCACGGCATGGCGCAGCTTGCGGTAGAACAAGGCCCGGTTTATAACATCAACATCGATATTTTTAACCAGATCCAGCATACTATTACCGGCTGGCCGGGTGGTAAGCCAAATGCGGATGATTCACAACGGCCGGAAAGAGCTAACCCAGCCAAAAAACGTTCAATCGTATTTTCTCCGCACCCTGATGATGACGTGATCTCGATGGGTGGTACCTTCATTCGCCTGGTTGACCAGGGGCATGAGGTACACGTAGCCTACCAAACATCTGGTAACACCGCAGTTTGGGACGATGATGTATTGCGCTACGTAGAATTTGCCATTGACTTTGAAGATAGCCGCGGCGGTGACAGTACCGGGCTGAAAAAAACTTACGATAACATGCGCACCTTCCTGGAATCGAAACAACCGAACCAGATTGATACACAGGAGATCCGTAACGTTAAAGGTTTCATCCGTAAATCTGAGGCCATCTCTGGTGCCCGCTATGCAGGTGTACCCGATGAGAATATCCACTTTATGGCATTGCCTTTCTACGAAACCGGCAAAACCCAAAAGAACTCGGTAGGTGAAGAAGATATCCTTTTAACCATGGAGCTGCTGCAAAAAGTAAAACCTCACCAGGTGTTTGCCGCAGGCGATTTTGCCGATCCGCACGGTACTCACCTGGTTTGCTTTAACATTATCCTGGCTGCCTTACAACGTTTGGCTAAAACAGAAGACTGGGTTAAAGATTGCTGGATGTGGTTATACCGCGGTGCATGGTTTGAATTTGAAACCTACGAAATTGAAATGGCTGTACCACTTTCTCCGCAGGAGGTATTGCGCAAACGTAACGCCATCTTCAAACACCAATCACAAAAAGACAGACCGGTTTTCCCTGGCGACGATGCCCGCGAGTTTTGGGTACGTGCCGAAGACCGCAACGCAGAAACCGCCCGTTGCTATAACGAACTTGGCTTAGCCGAGTACGCCGCAATGGAGGCTTTTGTAAGGTATAAGTTCCTTTAAAGGCGGTGAGGTTTTACGTTTTACGTTAGACGTTTTACGTAAAGAAAGAAAAACGTCAAAAGATCTCTCACTTCAGGTAGGGCCAGTTTGATAATAGGAATACTATTATTAAATTGGTCCTCAACCTGAATATTAATGCAAAACTTTAAAGAACTGGTGCTGTGGAAAGAAGCTCATGGATTTACACTCCAGATCTACACGGCAACAGGTAAGTTCCCCAAAGAAGAATTATTTGGATTAACCTCCCAAATAAGAAGGGCAACTGTTTCTATCGCAGCAAATATTGCAGAAGGGTGTGGAAGACATTCTTCAAAAGATTTTGCTCACTTTTTACAAATTTCATTAGGGTCAATAAATGAAACAGATTATATGATTCTATTGGCAAAAGACTTAAATTACATTTCAGAAAATCAGTTTACTGACTTGGCTGAGAAGGCTAACAAGTTAAGAGCAATGAGTATAAGGCTGATTGAGAAAGTAAGAAAGAACGCTTAGTTTTTGTTTTACGCAGAACGTTATACGTTTTACGTAATTATATTGGGAGTTTTTTAACGATGATAAGACGTTAAATGTAGAACGTTTAACGTAATGCCTAATAATTTAAACCAAAACGTAGAACGTCTAACGTAAAACGTACAACCTAAAAAATATGACAGATAACAAACCGCCAAGGCTGCTTTCACTTGATATTTTTCGTGGCTTTACCATGGCTGCTATGATATTGGTTAATGATCCCGGCGATTGGGGGCATATTTACCCGCCGCTGGAGCATTCGGTATGGAATGGTTGTACACCTACGGATCTTATTTTTCCTTCTTTTTTGTTTATGGCGGGTGTATCCATTGTATATGCCATGCAAAGCAAAAAGGCTGACACCAGCGGCCATACCAAATTGCTGCTGCACGCTTTTCGCCGTATGGTTACGCTGATTATCATTAGCTTGTTGATCCAGTTATTTTATCACCCAAGCTTAAGTCACCTGCGTTTTCCTGGTGTATTGCAGCGTATTGCTGTGGTTTACTTTATTGCTACTGCACTGTATTTAAAAGTTAGTCAGAAATCACTCGACTGGATTTTCGCTACATGTTTGATTGGCTACTACATCATTATGGTGTTTATTCCGACGCCGGACGGTCATCCGGCGAACCTCGATCCTGAAACCAATTTCGGTGCCTGGGTAGATCGGACCGTGTTTTCCTCCAACCACCTTTGGGCATCCTCAAAAACCTGGGATCCGGAAGGCTTGCTGGGACTTATACCGTCGATAGGAACCGGCTTGTTTGGTATGCGTGTAGGTGCATGGTTAAAACGCGCTGATCGCGATAGCAGTACTAAAGCAGTTTGGCTGTTTGTGTATGGTATTTTAGCTATTGTAGTAGGTATGCTGTGGGATCTGTTTTTCCCGATCAATAAGGCTTTGTGGACAAGCTCTTTCGTATTATATGCAGGCGGTATTTCTACCGTAAGTTTAGCATTGGCCTATTGGTTTATAGATGTGCTGGGGCATAAAAAAATGTTCTGGCCTTTCCTGGTGTTCGGCACCAACTCAATCAGCGCATACATCCTGGCAGATATTGTTCCGGGGTTAATTAACTTCCTGAAATTTAACCACAACGGTAAAGAGATGAAGGGGATGCAGTACTTCTATGAAACGCTTTTTGCTCCCCATTTTTCGCCTGTAAATGCCTCATTGGTTGATGCCCTTGCATTTGTTTTGCTGATATGGCTTCTGATGTACCCGCTTTATATTAAAAAGATAATTATTAAGGTTTAAATAAACTGCGATAAAGCTTCGTTATTATTCATTTAATTATATTTTTGGGTTTAGGTGTTCTATAAAAATCACACTACAAAACCCTATCATTCTTATGAATTTTAACAAGAGATATTTATATGCAGCTATGGTGCTGTTTGTGGCAGCCAACAGCTCCTTCGCACAGGTTAAGCACAAGCCCACTGTTTCTCCAAAAGAGAAACCCGCATCGGCAGCACAGCAATTAAAAGGTGAAGCTATCCCGGTTGATAAGGCTGTAATTATTGGGCATTTATCCAATGGTTTAACTTACTATATCCGCAAAAATACGGAACCTAAAAACCGCGCCGAACTTTACCTGGTAAACAAGGTAGGTTCTGTGTTAGAGAATGACCCGCAACAAGGCCTTGCCCACTTTACCGAGCACATGGCTTTTAACGGTACCCGCGATTTTCCTAAAAATCAACTGGTTGATTACCTGCAAAAATCGGGTGTTAAATTTGGTGCCGATTTAAATGCCTACACCTCTTTTGATGAAACCGTTTATCAATTACCACTACCAACTGATAGCGTTAAGCTGTTCGAAAAAGGCTTCGCCATTTTGGCTAACTGGGCTGGTTATGTAAGTTTTGATACCGACCAGATTAATAGTGAACGTGGTGTTGTTTTAGAAGAAGAACGCCTGCGCGGTAAAAACGCGCAACAGCGTTTACAGCAGCAGTGGTTGCCTGTTGTATTAAACAATTCGCGCTACTCGCAACGTTTACCTATTGGTAAAGTAGATATACTCAATAATTTTAAGCCGGAAACCATTAAAAGCTTTTACCACGATTGGTACCGTCCCGATTTGCAGGCGGTAGTTGTGGTGGGTGATTTCGACCCGAAACGTGTTGAGCAATTAATTAAGGACAATTTCTCAGCCCTGAAAAATCCGGCTGGCGAGCGTGCCCGTACCAAGTATACGGTGCCTTATGAAGCCGGTACTAAAGTGAAAATTGCTACCGATAAGGAGTTCCCTTATACGATGGCGCAAATCTTTATCAAACATCCGAAAGATAATGATAAATCGACAGCAGGTTATTTACAGGATATCCGTACCCAGATATTTAACCAGATGCTGAATAACCGGTTAAGCGAACTGACCCAAAAGGCTGATCCACCGTTTTTATTTGGTCAGGTAAGTTATGGTGGTTTCCTGGGTAACCAGGATGCATTGACTGAACTTGCCGTAGCAAAAGCAGGCGATAAATTGAAACTGGCTATTGATGCTGTGCTTGACGAAACCTCCCGTGCCCGTAAATTTGGCTTTACCGAAAGCGAATTTACCCGTGCTAAAGAAGCTACCATGGTAGGTATGGAAAACGCTTGGAAAGAACGCGACAAAACCAAATCATCATCTTTTGTGGGTGAGTATCAGCGTAACTTCCTCGAGGCCGAACCAATACCGGGTATCGACTGGGAGTATAACTTCTACAAAAACAACATCGATAAAATTAAGCTGAGCGAAATTAATGCGCTGGCCGGCAAATTTATCAGCGACCAAAATCGTGATATTATTATCATGGCTCCGGATAAAGAGAAAGCCAATTTACCAAGCGAAGCCACTGTGTTAAAGAT
>CAHJXH010000024.1 GCA_903644075.1 Sphingobacteriaceae bacterium
TTTGAGTCGTATTCAAGCTGCGTTGGCCTAGACTTTCCTGTATTAATTCCATTTTAGCGCCATTGCGTATAGCAGCCGTTGTAAAAGAATGCCTCGCGTAATAGGTAGATATATCGGCATCCAATTCCAGATCCTTCGCCAGTTTTTGAATATGCTGGTTGACAAAACGAATAAAGTTCTGATTTACCCTTAGCTTCTCAGCCTCGTCCATCTTTTTAGTTAATATCGGAAATACATAATTGTCCGGTAGAAAAGGACGAGTACCATAGCGTTCTATTACTGCTTTAATCGTTTCTGTTAAAGGAATAATAATGGGCTTAGGCTTGTCTTTAGTGGTATGAAGCGTTTTATGTCGCAAAAATGAAATAGACTTTTTGTTAATGTTTTTATACTTCAATTCTGCAATGTCACGGAAATTCATACCATTACACTGGTAACTAAAAAACCAAAAGTCCCTTGCTTTTTCTTTCGGACTGCCTGGCTCAACTGGAGCAGTATATAATTTTTTTAATTCGTCTTTACTTAATGCCTTCTTTATGTTTTGGCCTGTAGGGATCTTGTATTTTTTGAAAGGATAAAGTTCAGCCGCTATGTTGCCTTCTTCCATAGCCTTATTGAAAATAGCCCGTAATGGCCGTAAGTATATACCTACAGTAGTTTTGGATTTGTCGGCGGCTACCATCCAATTTTCATATCTGTTTAAAAAATCTACGGTAACGCGGGAGAATGAAAGGCTTGATGCGGGGTGGTTATCCTTGCCGGCAAATTCAAGTAATGACTTTAAGCTTAAACGGTAATTGGAAGCTGTACCGGCACGACCGTATCTGGTTAGTTCATCTATGTAATCGTGATAGTAGGCACATACATCTGTGGTGCTGGCTTGCGACCGAAACATTTCCCGCTCAAATTTATCAAGGATAAATATGCCGTCCATTTTGGTAATGATCTTATTCGCCCGAGCCTCTATCGCACCTAACGATATTTTCACTTCCTGAAAAGCCTTTTTAGGTTTTTCTGTTAAGTATGATTGTTGGAATTGTTGAGCCGTCAGGTGGATGTCTGTATTATAGTGCCTGATATCGGTACGGGAGATATATAACCTGATTTTTACAGGTGCTTTTTTACCGCTTCCAACCTTCCGTTCATCTAAATATAAGTTAACTTTTACTGCCATTTTCATTAAAATTAGGTAAAATGCCTATTTCTCTCACACAAATTTTTTAGAACATGCGAAATTACGCAAATTTCCCACAAAATCGCCTATTTTACTCTCACACATTTCTCACACAAATGGGCAAAAAATGGCAAAAAACAGCAAAATAGCACAAAATGAGATTTTTATAAAACATTGATATATAAGTATTTAATAAAAAAACAAAGCATCGAAAAGAGCCTCCCATAGACTGTTAATCAGAGGGTCGCTGGTTCGAGCCCAGCCTCAGGAGCACTGAAAACCAACGGTTTAACCCCCACTTCGGCAAGTGGGGGTTTTTTATTGCCTGAAAATTTGATTACATTACTTAATCATTGCCCTCACTAATCAATAATCTGATCTTCCTTAAACACTCCTCTAAGCAGCGACTGACTTAAGAGCGGTGCCAGTTCTGATAAGCGGGCTACGCTTTCGAGGTGCCAGTAACGCAGAATGTCGTTCACATTCCCTGCCAGCAATGGGCCAATTACATAGAGATTAGGTGAGGCTTCGAACTGGTTATTTACGTCGATCCCCTTGCCCGAAATATTGATGCGGCAGAAACCCTTTGCCAGCGCATCGGTAATAAGTGGATTGGTGCACTCATCAAAAGTCTCAAAACCGCTGCATGATAATACTGCCTGAAATGTTAATGGATAAACCGCTGATGTTGCTTGCTTATTCAAATAAGTCAAGATCAGCCCATCGCTATCTATGGTCGCTAAGCTTTCCAATTTTCCTGGTAAAACTTCGAGCTTACCTTCGGATTGTAAATTATACGAACCGCTCAAATAATCTTTTCCAGCCCTGCGGATTCTTTTAGAAAAAGTATACTCATACCGCATTAAAAAGTAAGTGTATTCGCGCGGGCTTAATTGTGGCAACAGTTGTTTGGTACGCCCTAACAGTTTGGCAACTTTAACAACCGATATCTCAGTAGTAAATTGTGTCTCAAATTCCCGTAGCATTGCTTCGGCTACCGCTTCTGGTGCAGGCAGGTCGGCGCTTACCATCTGGTCTAAAAATGGAAATGTGGCTTCAACCTCATCCGGTACGGTTGGCAAGGGTAAGCTGCCGCTGCGTGAGAGCACAACAACTTTGTTTATCAATTGGCTTAACTCGTCCCGATAATATAGCAGGTACAATAGTTCCAGGGTACCGGCGCTGCTGCCTATTACCAATAGGTTACGGTTAGCTACATCTGTAGTTTGGGAGAGTAATAGTTGTACCTTAATTAAAGCCTGTTCAACACCGGGTTCGTAAGCGGTTTCTATCAACCTATCGGCCGGTACATTTTGGAGTAAATTAAGTTTGCGATGGGGCAGACTACCGGTAGCAATAATTAGCTTATGGGCAGATAGCCATTCTTGCTTCTCATCACAGGTTTTCAGTAAAACCTGGTACCCATTATTATCTTGTTTTAAAGTTGTTGCCTGTGCCTTAATGGTGGTTAAGGTTACCAGCCCTTTATCTTCTACCTGTTTAAGTAAACGGGTAAGCTGGTCTAGTTTAAACCTTCCATAAATGTAGCGCGGTACCGGGGTGGTACGCAAATCATCATAATTTAACAGGTGTTCATTGCGCTTGCACCACTCAATAGCAATACTGCCGCCTAAGTGCTTGTATTCTGTAACCCAATCTTTATGTGTTAACAACCAGCCGATAAATTCTTCCAGTTCAGCGATATCCGTCAGAAACTCGGCCAAAGGCGTAATGGTTAAACAATTTACAGACGATTTTTCGCCATAAGGCAAGCCTGTCCAGAGTTGGTCCTGTTTTTCAACAACGGCAATTTGAAGTGGTGTTTGCACGCGAAAATCCAACTGAAGCAAATCTCTAAACGTACTGATGAGCGTGGTAACACAAGCCATGCCGCTACCTATAAAAGCAAGGTCGTAAGTAATTATCATGGGTGGTACTGCATTCTTAAGGCGTGGTTGAGCAAGTGCGAGGCCTACCGGGTAAACCTAACGTTAATTATAAATGAACAGAGGAATTTACTATTTAATTTTAATATATCTGTTTTACTGTAAAAACCGATTAATAGTTACGTAGGGATAACTAATAAGCTCATTCAGTTTTGGTAAGTAATTGTCAATTGATAAAAAGATTATTGTTTTGGTGAATGTGTTATTACTACGGCACGAGTGGAGTTACAGATTGTTATAAACGATTTATAATAGATTAATTCAAAAGGGTTACTTTGTACTTTATTGAAAAGTAATACCATGCCAATAGATCAACTCATTGCATATTTTGCGCAGTATATTCCGCTCAGGGATATTGAAAAGAATGAGTTAAGAAACCGCTTAGTTGAGAAGAGGATTAAACGCAGGCAATTTATTCTACAGGAAAACGACGTTTGCAAATACTACACTTTTGTTGTTTCGGGCTGTTTTAAAATGTATGGGGTTGATTATAATGGCGCCGAACATAACATCCAGTTTGCGGCCGAAAATGAATGGATTGCAGATATAAGCAGTTTTCATTCGGGTAAAGCAAGCAGGCTTTATATTGAAGCTATAGAGCCATCGGTGGTATTACAGATCGATCCTGCCAATCTGGTTTATCTTTATCATAACCATCCTAAGTTCGACAGGATATTTAGAGTAATTGCCGAAAATAAATTTATAGAACTTCAAAACAGGGTGTTGCAAAACATCAGTTCTACGGCTGATGAACGGTATCAGAGTTTTCTGGAACAGTATCCCAAACTTGCCAGCAGGTTGCCCAATACCCAAATAGCATCTTATATCGGCATCACACCCGAATTTTTGAGCAAAATTTGCCGTATCAACGCCAAAAAGTAAATTATCCTTAACTTAGGTTAAGCCTATTTATTAACCTTGTTTATTGGCTGTTTCTTTCAACATGGCTTTCCTTTGCATTGCACTTAACAATAAGTGTACAATGAAAAATGGAAAACATGCAAGAACGATTAGCTATAGAAAAATTAATCTTTTCTTTTAGCGATGCTTTTAATGCCGCAGATATTTCGAAAACGGTGACATCATTTACACCCGATGGCATCAACATGCCTAATAACGCGCCCGCAGCCAAAGGCGAGAAAGAATTAACCAAGGCTTTTGGGTTTCTGTTTAGTATGGCCGAAATCAATATCCAGTATGTTATTGATGAAATTATTTTAAACGGTAATTACGCTTTTGTGCGCACAAATTCAAACGTTACTACTGTTGTAAAAGCCAGCAGGGATCAAATTTTTTTAGAAAATAAGGAAATATTTGTGCTGCATAATGATAGCAGGGAATGGAAAATCTCTCATTACATTTTCAACAACACCAAAACCGCAACTAATCTGTAGCATCTTCGGTATATGTTCCGTCAGATAGGTTTGAATTTAGCGGATTTAAATATCCAAGGGGTATCTATATTAATTGAGGCTCGCCGGATTTATTTAAAGAAATAAAAAGCCCCGCAAATGCAGGGCTGTATCTATTAAATAACGATGGTGTAATTCAGTATTATGGTATCAGTTGTTCGGCACGTAATTGCTCAAACAAATCATAAAATGATTCATTTGTTTTTTGGAAAACATTAAACCCAAGTTTCCGGCTTTTCGACATATCAGTCATCACTTCAATCGGCCTGCCTAAATCCAAATCGGTATGCCATGCTGATGCCAGTCTGTTTAAATCGGGCTCTTTCAAATTATATTTTTCTGCAATTTGTTTCCAAACTGGGGCATCGTTTGCTATTTCATTTTCAAGCGGGCGTATAGTACCGTCAAATCCTTTAACTTCTACTCCAAAGTAAGATGCTATTTGCTTCCACAACCAACTCCAGCGAAATACATCGCCGTTTACGATATTAAAGGCTTCGTTTCGGGCAACATCGGTAGTTGATGCCCAAATCAATTGCTCTGCCAATACCCTTGCATCAGTAACATCAGAAAGGCCATTCCATTGCGCTGCAGATCCCGGCCAGATGAACGGGCGACCAGTTTCTTTACAAATGGTAGCATAGACAGCCAAGGTTGTACCCAGGTTCATCATGTTACCCACAGCCTTACCAATAACCGTATGCGGCCTGTGAATACTCCATGTAAAACCATCGCGGTCTGCAGCGGCATACACTTCATCTTCCTGTGCGTAATAAAAGTTTTCGATATCCAGTCTTGGGTGCTCTTCACGCAATGGAGTTTCGGGTAAAAAGCCTTCTTTGGCATATGCCTCAAACGGGCCGAGGTAATGTTTTAAACCGGTAACTAATGCAACATGCTGAACAGATTTTTTCTCAGATAACACGTTCAGCAGGTTACGCACCATCAGGCTATTTACTCTGATATTTTCTGCCTCGGTTTCATTACGCATCCAACTGGTTATATATACATGTGTTGGAGATACATCTGCCAAGGCAGATTTCAGACTGTCAACACTTAACAGATCTGCCGCTATTGGTTGAAGGTCTTTAATTTCATTGTTAGGGTTACGGGCCAGGCCGTAGGTAACCCAGCCTTTGGAGATTAGGTTTTCGGCCAGGTTACTACCGGTTATACCGCTTGCGCCAACTACTAATGCTATTTTGTTCATGATATTATTCGTTAGAAATATTTACAGTGCAAAATTCGCTAACGCTTAACCGGCAACATAGGACATACCTCACAAAATAAATGTGCGGTAGATCACATTAGTTATCAGCCATCCGGCTCAAAGTTTCTCTCGATATACCCAGATAAGAAGCAATAAGTGCTTTGGGCAGGCGCTGTGTGAGCTGGGGATATAATTGTATGAATTGATCGTAACGTTCTTTGGCACTTTGGCTCATTAGAGATTGGATGCGTTTTTGCAAAGCTATGTATCCGGCCTGTGTTTTTTTCCTGAAGAAGTACTCCATTTTCCGGGAATCGGCACAGAGCTTTTCCCTGTTCTCTAAAGAAATTATATACACCTGCGTGTCTTCGAGGCAATCAATATTTAGGGTAGCGTTAAGAGCATTATGGTAAGCTTGCGGATCGGAGATCCACCAGTCTTCCATGGCAAATTGCAAGATATGGGTTTTGCCGGTTTCATCGAGATAAAACGACTTAAGCAGTCCTTTTACAACAAAATGATCATTAGGGGCCGGGTTACCCGCTTGTAAAACGTATTGGTGTTTTTTATAGGTTTTGGTAGAAAAGTGCGACAATACAAATTGAAATTCCTCGTCAGTCAGCTTTACAATCTTTTCTATTTGATTTCTCAAGATATCTTCCACAACACAAATCTAGAAGATAAAGCCGATATAAAATCAATTGCGATGGTTAGATGGGTTATACCCGAACAATGAGTACTGAGATACAGGCTATTTCCGAGTCTGCTCTTCGGCTTTTAATTCTTTATTTATCAGGGATAGCCATACCTTTTCTCCATCAAAAGTCCAATGTGTGTCAGAGTAACTGTATAAATGCGCGTTGGAAGATTTAAACGGCGTATAAGTATCTATCACTTTACACTTTAGTGCTTTGTTATTCTGGATAAGCGGGATCAACCGGTTATAAGTGTTGCCCTTGTAATTAGGGTACAATATGGTAACCGGGTTGGGGATAATAGCTATATACACCTCATCAAAACCTTTAGCCTTGTAATAATCATAAGCCTTGTTCATTGTACTTATAATTTGGTTTAACTCGGTTTTGCCAATTGGCTTAAAGGAACTTTCGAAGTTCACCGTGTCAATAGTTTTTGCAAACAGCAGATACTTTTGGTCATCGGATACATACACATCGTGATTAACCCTATTGAACATGCTGTAAGCCAGTTGCGCTTTAAGTTCTTTAATCGGCGTTAAAAAGCGGTAGTCCCAAATATTAAACTCAATATTGGGGTCTATTTCTTTCAGCTTAAATTTAAACTTGATCTTTTTTGCCGGTTTACCTGCATTGCCCTGATTATTATTTTCCTGGCCGGCATTAAAATCCAAAAACCTGGTTAGGTAAGCCGTGTCTTTATATACAGGCCTCACATTGCGTTCGCTGGCTTCTAATACCAGTACATTTCTTTTGTGAGGATCTAATTTTACCGGGACGGTTTGCCTATTGCTTAACACAGCGAATTGTGTTTTATCAACATGATAAAATAATGACGGCTCGTTAAACAACTCCCCGGTATAACTATCGCACATGGCGTATAAATCAATATTCTTGAATTGCCCCGGTGCTTGAAACGTGATAAAATTTCTTTTCCCTTTTTGGTCCTCCATTTTAAAATGAGGCAAATACGATAATCCAAAAAGGTCGCCATAGGTATACTTCTCAGACCCCCACCAGCTTTTGGAATCATACCGAAGACCGGCTATTGATGTGGTAACATCATCGATGGATGAGATGATCAATATAATCAGCGTCAGTATAACAACGGTTATGGCTACAATCCTTTTCATGGTTTAAAATTGAAAGTAGATGAACTGTTTATTATTAAATACCCCAAACGCATAAGAGGCAACGATCAGAACGAAAAGGAGCAGGAAAAACTGAACGTTACTTTTTAAACGGATGACAGGGAAGAAATATTCTTTTAATATCATCACTGCGATAAGCGCTACAGCAAAACCTACTTCAAAAGTATTAATTGCGAAATGAATCGGCCCGTTAAATCCACCTGAAAATATCCGTTGCACGATATACCAGGCCGTATGTACATCGCTGGCCCTGAAAAACACCCAGCCCAACGAAACCAAACAAAACGTGGTTACAATTTGCAGCGCACTTTTTAACAAGTTGGGCTTAAATGAGTAATTCATTTTTTTTAGCCATAAATTCTTGACGATCTCAACGATCATAAAAGCAGCATGCAATGCACCCCAAACTATAAAGGTCCAGTTAGCGCCATGCCAAAGGCCGCTCAGCAGAAACACGATAAACAGGTTTAAAAACCATCGGGGCATCCCCACCCTATTACCACCCAGCGGGATGTAAACATAATCGCGAAACCAGGTTGAAAGTGAGATGTGCCAGCGTGTCCAGAACTCGTTAACCGACCGGGCTAAATAAGGCGACCGGAAATTGGTCATTAAATCAATACCCATGGTACGTGCTGCACCGATACCCATATCCGAGTAGCCGGAGAAATCGCAGTAAATTTGAAAGCTGTACAAAAACGTTGCAATTAACAACGCCTTACCCGAATGATTAGCAGGATCGGCATAAACGTTATCTACAAGCATTGCAATTCTATCGGCAATAACTACTTTTTTAAATAAGCCGAAAGCCATTTGCAGCAGGCCCGATTTAAAGTTTTCCCAATCAAACTGATGCTCTTCTTTAAACTGGTGCAATACATTCTGCGGCCTTTCTATTGGGCCAGCAACCAGTTGGGGGTAAAACATGATGTATAAGGCGTAGATGCCAAAATGCCTTTCGGCACGCTGGTTGCCTCTGTATACTTCAATAGTATAGCTCATCGCCTGAAACGTGTGGAACGAAAGACCGATTGGCAGTAAGATCTTCAGATAAAAAAGCTGCCAGTGATTATCGGGCGACCCGATAAGCTGGTTAACGTTAGAAGCGAAGAAATTATAATATTTAAACACCACCAACACCCCTACGTTGGCAATAATGCTGAGCAAGAGGTATCGTTTACGGATAACCAGGTCTTTTGCTTTCTCTATGTAAATACCGGCGAAGTAATCTATTACAATTGTGCCTCCCAATACCAGCATGTAAATAGGCAAAAATGCCATATAGAAATAGCAGCTCGCCACCAACAGCAAAATCCAGCGCTGTTTAGGTTTTAGTAAATAGTACCCTAAAGTTACAATGATATAGAAAAGAAGAAACTGGAGGGAAGTAAAGGTCATATTTTGATGCTGGGTCAAAATTACCGCTTTTGTTCAATAAAAAAAATCTGCTATGCTATCAACAAAAAAGCCGGCTATAAATAGCCGGCCCTAAAAACATATTAATAAACCTTTTGGGGTTTCGCGGGAATTGATTACTTACCCCAAGCTACCCATGCAGCTTTGGTCCAGTCTGTAGCAGACGGATCAACTGCACCAACATAAGTAACTTTGGTAAAGAAAGCATCGCCTAAAGCAGTGCCGTCAAACTTAGCAACCGTTGTAGCTGCTGCAGAACCCGACTTAGGTAATAAGTTTGGAGCTGCATTATTAAACGGATCTGTTAAGCCAATATCAGTAGCAGAAGCGAATGATTTTGAACCATCACGGCCTTCGGCTAATGATTTTAAGGTAACATCGGTAAAAACTACCGAACTTAATTTATCAGTTTTATAAGTAGCAGTTACAGCATGTAATAAACTGTTTCTGAAACCGCTGATACCATCAATGTAAAACTGAGCAGTAGGATCGTTATCAATATCTAAACCGGCTTTCTGGCCACCCATTACAATGGCGTTAGCTAAAATAAACTTAGCACCTCTTCTCCAGCGCATACCGTAACCATAATCGGCAGATGTACCTGCTGCATTGTTAGGGCCAATTGCTGTAAAGTTTGATAAAGTAGGTGAAGTTACAGGTGTACGTAAGTAACCATTAGCATCTGTAGTATTATCAACCTCAAAGTTGTTTGAAATATCACCGCTTGTACCTTTGTTATCAGTAAATGCAGGGTCTTTTAGCGATACCGCAAATTGGATTTTACCATGGTATCCATCATCCAGGTCAAAGTCGTCATCAGCACAGTTATAAGCAATAAGATATTTAGCGTTAAATGAACCACCGAAAAATTCGAAAGCGTCATCTAAACCACGTACTACTTCAACATGATCTACAACAGTACCGCTACCTACAGCGTACATGCTTAAACCGTTGATCTCATCGCCCGGGTTAACAGCTTTACCGCCGTACTCGATACGTACATATTGTAAATTACCAGAGTTATCAGCATCGTTTGTGCCACCAAATGCCTGGTGAGCAGCATCAACACCACCTTCTAATACAGCGTGATTACCGTTACCTATTGCCTGGCCAACAATTACTACACCACCAAAATCGCCTGGTTTTTTATCAGTTTCGTTAGATGTGAAAACGATTGGGTTATCGGCAGTACCGATAGCCTGGATTTTGCTGCCTTTGTAAATTACCAATACACCCGCCGAGTCTTTGTTACTCACAATTTTAGTCCCGGCGTCGATAGTTAAAGTAGAGTTACCATCTACATAAACATAACCTCTCAGGCGGTAAGTTTTGTCTTTAGTCCAGTGTTGGCTGCCGGTTATGCTGCCCCTGATGTCAACATTGGTGTTTGTTGGAGGCGTAACAGTGCCATTGTTATTGTCCTTGCTGCATGATGCCAGGCCTGTAACAGCCGCAAGTCCCAATAAAAAATAAAGTTGTTTTTTCATGTTTTCCTAATCTGATAATTTGATTGATACAAAGATGCCTGCACCTTGTTAACCGTGTTTTAACATGCAGTTATTATTAACTTTACTTATTGTATAGTTATGGTAATCAATGGTTATCTGGTTGAACCAAAATTGTATTTGAATGATAATGCCGTACCAAAACCCGCGTAACGGTTCTGTATAATCTTGTCCTCACCTGCTTTAAAGGCCGTTTTGTCGAGCGAACCGTAGTTATAGTACAATGATGTTGCCTGGTGCAGTATATCAGAAACGGTTAACTTTAGTTCGGCGCGTTTATGCATAATTGTTTTGCCGATCTGGAAATCGATCACGTCTCTTGGCTTCTCATAAATATCAATCGCGTCACCCTGACCTCTGAATGCCAGGCGCTGGCCGATACGGTTATACAAGGCGTTAAAAGACAGGCCACTATTAGTGAGATAAAACAACCCGCCGTTAATAATATAAGGCGACTGCCCCTGAAGCGGCGTAGATACATTACGATTTGGCAAACTAACCGATGCGTTGATGTATGATGCATTTACATACAGGGTTAAATTCCGCAGGAAATTATTGTCGTTAATAAAATTCAATTTCTTCCGAATTTCCACCTCCACACCAAAATCTCTCGAGCTGTTGGCGTTGGCGAACGACAGGTTATCGTTGCCCAGGTTAATTTGCTCTATCGGGTTGTTGAACTTTTTATAGAATACCGATGCCGAAATAATTTCACCGCCCGATGGATAATACTCTATCCTGAAATCGGCATTTGATATGGTGCTGCGTGTTAAGTTCGGGTTACCTCTGATATTGAAGTTATTTTGGTAATCGTAATACTGATAATCGGCCAGCTCCCTGAATTCAGGGCGGTTAACCGAGCCATAGTACGATAGGCGCAAATTGGTTTTCTCCGTAAGGTTATAAGTCAGATTCCCCGAAGGCAGCACATCCGTATTTACATAATCCTGCTGCGCCTTGCCGGCTGCTTTTAATTGTTGATTATAGTATTCGAGGCGTGCTCCCCAGCTAAGGTGTAATTTATTGCTGAAGTTATTTTCGAGCATCAAATAACCGGCATCGAGGTTGGCTTTGCCGGTGTAATCAGTCGAGCTTAGATCAAGGCGGGCCAGGGCGATACCGTTTTGCTGAACACTGGTTGGGCTAAATACGTTATCCATATTTACACCATTAGTAAACTGGATCGCTTTGTTACCAAAGCCTATCTGATCTACATAACCCAATGCATCTATCGAAAAGGAGCGGTCGCGATAATTAAATAAACCACCTGCTTTAAACTGCTGCGACTGGTTTAACCATTTAAACAGGTAGGTCATGTTGGCAACTGCGCCATAAATATTCTCGTGCAATTTGGAGTAGATACGGCCCAGGTCATTAGGTTTCGGGCTGTTTTCGCTCGATAACGAAATGTATTCGGGCTGGTTAAGCGGCGTATAAACCGTCACAATGCGTTGATCGGGCTGGTTGCGGTAAGAAAGTCCGTAAGAAGCATTCCAGTCTACAATCAGATTGCTCTTGCTGCCCAATGTGTGCTTACCCTCTACAACAGATGAGTATAAACCATTCTGAGTGGTTTCGTTCGAATAACCGCGGTATCTTAACGGATCATCATTGCTGGCTTCGAAATTGCGGCCATTGCTGGTTTGCTCAAAATTAATGGTAAAGTCGTTATTGTATAAGTTGCGCCAAACAATCTTGTTTTTACCGTAGATATAAGCCAGGTTCAGGATGGCTCCGAGGGTTTTAGTATTGATAAAATTGCCACGGTCATATTGATAATTAATGAGGTTGTTGGCAGGACCTGTGTTAGACGGATTGTATTCCGTACGGTTACCATCTGTTACCTGGTGTGCGGTACGGTAATTAAACGCAAATAAATACCCCAGGCGGTTATTATTTTTGGTGATTTTTGAATTACCGGCCGAAAGCTGCAAGCCTATATTCGGCAAATTAAACTGCCCTGTTTGGTAACCGAATGTATTAGGGAACTGCTGCGCAATGGCAATTTTCTGCGCGTTGCTTTGCCCCGAAGTATAGTTCGATTTTACATTCGAGTAAGCATCCGGCAGTTTGCGCGAGCCATCGTCGTAACCCAGAAAGTCTAACCCACCGTGTGGCTGTGGATCGATGAAGTTGCTTTTAAATGTAGTTTTAGAGTTATACCCTATACCAAGCGTGGCATCAAAAAATTTGCTGTCGGGCAAATCTTTGGTAATGGTGTTGATTGCACCACCTGCAAAATCGCCGGGTAAGTTTGGTGTAGCCGTTTTGTACACCACAATATTATCCACAAAGGTTGATGGGATAATATCGAAAGCAAAGGCTTTTTTATCGGGCTCGGTACTTGGCAGGGTGGCGCTGTTAAGTAAGTTGCTGTTATACCTGTCGGCCAGTCCACGCACTACAACAAATTTACCATCCTGTATTGTTGTACCGCTCACACGTTTCAGCACATCACCGGTAGTGCGGTCGGGCGAACGGCGGATTACATCTGCCGAAATACCATCGCTGATCTGCACATTACTTTTCTGCTGGGCGTAAAGTGCCGCTACCGATTCACGTTTGTAAGTAGCCGTTACCGTAACTTCATTAAGCGAGTTACCGGCACTCGCTTCCAATACTACGCTAAGCGATGTTACCTCGTTAGCCTTAACCTCAACCTCGCTTATCGATTTGGTATTGTAGCCTACATACCTTACCAGTAAAGTATAAGTGCCCGGTGCCAGGCCTGCTAATATATAATTACCGTTAACATTAGTTGCGGCGCCTTTGGTACTTCCCTGTATTAAAACGGTTGCGCCAATTAGGGTTTCGCCGGTTTTTTTATCAGTTATTTTACCGCTTATTTTGCCGGTTGACTGTGCTTTTACACTGTTAATATTGGATATGACAATTAAAAAAAATGCTAAAATGTGGGTTAATCTTTTCACGCTTAAATAGTTTGCCACAAAACTATTTCGCCCGAAACCGATTAACGATAAATTATCATTACCAATAAAACAAGTGTTTCTTAACCTATAGTTAGCAATGGTTCACTCAAATAACCATTTTTAAAGACCGGATCATGGCCACCTTTTGCCGGGTAATGTCGAGTACACCTTCGGGGCAGTTATGCGTGTAGATCTGCTCGGCAAAAAAGTCGCTGTAAAACTCTTTCTTCAATTCGGCCAGATCAACTTTTAAAGCTATTGACAAACTCTCCAGATTATCAACCTTAAATTTCTTCTTGCCCGATTCTATCCTGCTCAGGTGTGCCCTTTCTATCCCCAATTGTTCTGCAAGCTCAGCTTGCGAAAGGTAATTACGTTTGCGGCCCTGTTTTATAAACTCGCCAAAGGTGCACATATCTTTAGTCGCCATGGCTTGCAGTTAAAACAGGTGCATTTGCTATCAGCCTGTTCAACAGTTCCGGCTGGCGGTTTGCAGTATGCAGGTTATTGTTGATCAGCTTTAAAACCCGCAGGCAGTTATACATTTCCTGCCAGGTAATTTCGTGGGTAATATTGGTTTCAAAGTGTTCGAAGGTTGCCTCCAGTCCTTCTATAACTTCGGTTGCTTTTGCGGTTAGCACAACCAGTTTGCCGCGCCTGTCTTTATAGTTTATCTCGCGGGTAACATAGCCTTTGGCCTCCAGCGAATCTATAATTGCCGCCATGTTCGATTTTTCGATGCTCAACTGCTCGCAAAGCATTTTTTGCGTAGCCTTTCCATTAAACCGTGTTAGCAGCAGTATAATCTGGTAATGATGCTGTACATCTACCTGCTCCAGAAACTTATATAAATATTGATGGTACGACTTATTAGCCAGCATAACCTGCAGGCTGAATTCTTCTCCGAAATTCATTAATATATGAATAGAAAGCCACATTGCCGGTTAGCAATACAGCATTGATTAAACAATAAAATAATACGCTTAGGGGTATTTAAAGTATTTATTGTTTAAAATCAGATGAGGAGCGTACGTGTTAGCAGGTACAAGGGAGGAGCATGTACGGATACGGAAAGTTGATTAATCCGAACAACCTTTATGGTTTCTAGACTAACACTCAGCAGAAAAAACAGGAAGCCTGCAGCAAAGATCAGGCTAACCATATTGCCCACTTTATGAATATGCGGCGGACTTGAAAGTTGACGGTTTGCAATAAGACCCCAATAACTATTGTGGACATTGGCCTGTGCAAAATGATGTGCATGCCCTGTATTGGCTGTATGGAGATGTCGACTATTGCCAGAAAATGCAGACAAAACAGGATTTACAATAAGTAAGGAAATACTTAATGTAAGAAACAAATATTTTATCAGTCCGGTTTTTTGCATCGATAGTTGAATGGTTAAACCATTTCGGCCGTAAAGCTGCAATTTAATGAGGTAACATTTACACCATCACCAAAAACTTAATTCTGGCTTAACCTTATTTAAATACGGCTGGTGATAAAACAGGCCGATTTACTATCATTCATTAATTATTAATCCATGAATAATCCCATCATTACCGCTTATAATGCATTGTGGCTTAGCAATTGAGTATGTTTATTTGTCGGCATGTATTTATGGGCGATTGTAAATACATACCGACATTTTACTTATCAACTCAACATGCGAATAGTAACACTTGAAGAACATCTTTCCTTACCGGAAATGGCCAATAAAATACCGAAAGAAGCATTAGGCGGTTTTGGCCAATCTGAAAGGATGCAGCAGCTTACACCCAAATTGGCAGATATTACCGGCGAACGCTTAAAATCTATGGATGATAACGGCATTACCATGCAGGTGCTTTCTGTAGATAGCTCAGGCGCTAACCTGTTAGGCCAGGAGGCAGGCCCGGCTTTCGCTATAGAATACAATGATCTGATTGCACAAAAGATTGCAGGTTTCGAGAACCGTTTTACAGCCTTTGCCCATTTACCGATGACTGCCCCCCTTGCTGCCGCCGATGAACTGGAACGCACTGTAAAAGAATACAATTTTCGCGGCGCCATGATCCGCGGGTTAACGCAGGACCAGTTTTTAGATCATCCCAAATTTGCCCCGATATTTGAACGGGCCGAAAGGTTGGGCGTGCCTATTTACCTTCACCCCGGATTACCTCCCAAAGGTGTAGCTGATATTTATTACAGCGGTTTGCCCAATCATTCAGGCATGTCGGAAGCTTTGGCTTGCTATGGCTGGGGATGGCATTCGGAAACTGCACTGCATGTTTTACGCTTGCTCTTTGCCGGGATTTTTGATCAGTATCCTAAATTAAACCTGATTATCGGCCACATGGGCGAAATGCTACCGATGATGATGGTGAGATCGGAAAGGGCATTTAAACCTGGAAACGGTGGCGCTAATCAGCGTACACTTACCGATACATTTCATCAGCAGGTTCATATTACCACCAGCGGCTTTTTTACCCAGCCGCCCCTAAAAATTGCGTTAGATACTTTCGGCATTGATAATATTATGTTCTCTGTCGACTATCCCTTTAGCACAAACGAAATGGGGATCGAATTTTTAAACGCGATTGATTTGCCTGAGGATCAGGTGGCACAGATTGCTCATGGCAATGCAGATAAGTTGTTGAAGTTGACGGTTTAAGCTTTGCCGGTTTCTTTTAATTGGGAGGCCAACTTATTCTGCTTTCTTCCTTTCAATGCGTTTCCTAATCCGGCTTAATGAAGGGTTGGTGATACCCAGGTATGATGAGATATGATAAGCAGGGATCCGTTCAATAATATCCGGATGCTCTGCTAACAATCGGAGATAGCGTTCCTCATGTGAGAAAAAGATAAACTCTTCGGTACGGGTTTGTGCGACCGAGAAAAACAACTCGGCTAGCAGCCTTCCAAATTTCCCCCAGTTGGAGTGGGTTTCATAAAGCCCGTTAAGGTCCTGGTACGAGATGAAGAAAATTTCCGAATCCTCCATCGCTTCGATAAAATACCAACAGGGATTGCGTGATACGAAGCTCCTGAAAGAAACTACAAATTGATTTTCTGAGAAAAAGAAAATATTCTTATCCTCTTTGGTATCCGGATCATGAAAATAGATGCGGAATATGCCTTTAACAATTAACCCAAGGTCATTACATACCATGCTTTGCATATTGAAAAAATCCCCTTTGTTGATTTTTCGCGCTTTCCAAAATGGCTGGCTATCGCTAATGTCTTTATCAGTCAATGGGGCAAAATCCCTCAAATGCTGAAATATCATATCGTGCCTGCTCGTCATTTGATCATTATTTAACTTGTATAGTAATTATTGCACATGCTATAAGCAGCAATCCAAACTTGGTAAAGTTCGGTATTATTTCCGCTTCGAATTTTAACTTAAGTTAATAACAGAAGTTCTTATTACAATTAAGATTTTTAATAGCATAGAACTGCAATCGCAATGCAATCTTATACCCCATTTTAACTTAAGTGAAAAACGAACAAGGCAATATGGAAGACCTTTGACCTATAAAAAAAATATAATCATGACATCAACTTCTTATTCTAATACAGCAGCAGACGCACAAGCTGTTGAAACTGCCAAATCATTACGCAAGCTTTATTTTACCCGTGCAACTTTTTCGGTAATCTGGGTAATCCTGGTGGCACTTCTTGCTAAAAAATCTACAGAGCTTGCCACTATTTTGCTGATCATCTACCCGGCATGGGATGTAGTAGGCACTTTCCTTGATATCCGCGCCAATCGCAACAGTACTTCTTCTAAAACACCACAATATGTAAATGCTGTAATCAGTAGCATTACTACAATAGCAGTGGGCATCGCTTTACAGAAAGGCGTTCCCGAAGCGTTAATAGTTTTCGGGACCTGGGCAATTGGAACAGGACTAATTCAGCTGATATTAGGCTTACGACGCAGGAAAACCTTAGGCGGCCAGTGGCCTATGATTATCAGCGGTGCACAATCTATGATAGGTGGCACTTCTTTCATCATCCTGGCTCATGATCCTACCAAGGGAATTACAAGTTTGGCGGGATACGCCGCATTTGGGGCTTTCTATTATCTGCTTACCGCGTTTCGCCTGTCTAAAACAATTAACCAGGTTAAGCCAGCATAAGCAATAGTGTAATGCTTTAATTTTGTGTTTAAATTTCAGAAGAAAGGTTTAGTATTACATTACTCATTAAAGATCCGATTTTTAGTAAAAATGACAGCACAACCACTTACCCTTAGCGATAATGATCCCAAAGTAATTGCTGCGCGCAATGCTGAAAAGGAGTTGTTCAACTTTTATGGTTTACAGGCTAAAGAGCATTATGTGCTGTTGCACGACCAAGGTATCAGGGTGCGTGTGCTGGAAATTGGCGAAGGCGAACCGTTGGTAATTGTGCCGGGTAATACTGGCGATGTGTTTCCGTTAGCATCTCTGCTGGCCAAGTTGAAGGGGAGGCGCATTATAGCCATTAATCGCCCCGGTGGTGGTTTAAGTGAGGGGATGGACCACAATACAGTTGAGATTCGCAGCTTTGTGGTACAAACGTTGGAGACGGTATTCAATGCTTTTAAGTTAGAGAATGTAGATGTGGTAGCCCACTCTATGGGTGCCCACTGGAGTTTATGGCTGGCTACAGACCGCCCGAAACTGGTGCGTAGTTTAAGTTTGCTGGGTAACCCTGGTAATGTGATGAAGGGTAAACCGCCTTTCCTGATGATGTTACTGATTAAGTCGCCGTTCAGTAAATTATTTTTAAAGTTGTTGATGCCGTCTGATAAAAGCAAGGCGCTCAATTCGCTAAAAATGATGGGCCATAGCAAGGAGACGCTTGCCGGTCTTCCGCAGGCATTGGGCGATAGTTATTATTATTTCAGAATGCTGCCTCATTATGTCATATCATTTCTCAGCCTGATGCAAAACGAGGCTCCCAATATTGATGCAAAGCAACTAAGCCAGGTAAAGCAACCGTCGCAATTGCTATTGGGCGATAAAGATACTTTTGCCTCGGTAGCAGTAGGCGAAAGCATAACGGCTGCCATGCCCAACTGCAAGCTTCATGTAATTAAAGGTGCAGGTCACCTGCACTGGCTGGAAAGCCCCGAAGAGTGCGGTGAAATTATAAATGCGTTTCTGGCAGAAAATAGTCCGAAGATTATTTAATCCCTTTCTCGAGTTTCGCATTCTGGCCAGCCTGGATAAGCCATACGCCATCTATCTTGGTCAGCACAATCATCCTTCGAAACTCAAATGTTTCACCGGGGTAGCGGGCATCGTCTGTTAAGCCTGTCCGAACGTGCAAAACCGCAACGTCGGGTTTCAGGTATTGTATATCTTCTACAGCCCGGGTGTAATAATGGCTGGGTTTAAAATAAGTATTATGCGTGGTTCGGTAATGATCTTCAATATCCTGCCTGCCGATGTAATAGGCACCGAACCAGTTTACCCATGTGGCATCAACCCGGTAATTGGCCGCAAGCGCTTTAGGGTCGTGGCGGTTCCAGGCATCTTCATAGTTTTTAACCAGTTGGCGGATGGCATGGTTTTCTTTGGTGGTATCAATCTGCTGCGCACTTAAGTGGAAAGCTGTACAGCTTAACAGTGCTGTACAAAAAAATATAACGAAGATATTTTTCATAGCGATAGTTGATGTGAATACTAAAATAAGATTATTTAAAATAAATGTTGATAGGCAATTGTAAAATCTAAAGGCTATCAACTTTCTCTTCGTAAGTGCTTTTTTTAAGAAATAATTTAAAGTCCTTTATATTTAATATTTCACTTATTGCTGCCTGTTTATCTGCGCTATGCAAGTAATATGACTCAGTTATTTTATATCCGATATAATATCCTAAATTACCTGGACGCTCTTCCGTGCCGCTGTTGTAAAGCCACGTGTTAATATCGTATCCTGCCATATCTTTTTTAAATTCGTGCCATATCTCCTTTTCATTACTATCTCCGTATTTAAACAGAAAGTCGTTGGCTGTTTTGCCAGTTATCAATTTACAAATAAAATCTGCACTACCTTCTTTTATTGCATATCCAAGCACATTGGTGTTACTATCGATATACGATTGCTGATAATGTACAAGCTCATGAACAACAACTGAAGGTATATTTTTTATAGTTAATGATTTTAATGCTTTCACAAATGGCGGATAAACATTGGTGAAATTTGAATTAGAGTCGGCACAATTTACTTCACAACCGATTAGAAGGCCGACTTTTTCAGATTTGCCACCAGCATTTAAATCACCCATCAGGAAATATACATCAGGAAACTTCGCCGCAGGATAAAGCTGTTTGAATTTAATTAAATCGGTATGCAGCGTGGGTTTCAATTTGGCAACCTGCATAGTGGTGGTACGAATTGAATTGTAAAATAATTTGTACTTTGCCGTAGCCTGTACTAAATTATCTGTATTTTTTATGCTTATTGATTTGAATGTTTTTAATCCTGCTGTTCCCTGCTTGAAATAAAATGTATCATAAAATTCCTCGCTTCGTTGAGGATGGGCCTGGCAAGAATCAAAAGCTGTCCAAAACCGGCCAATATCGCTTGTTATAAATTCAACATTATTGGGGTTTGAGTTTAAAGTCTGACCATTTGTATTTGTAATTACAAATAGAAGTCCAGCTAAAATTACAATTATGCCTTTCATTCAAAATAGACTGAATAGTAAGTTATAATGTTACAAATAAAAGCAAGTATCCTCTACACTCTCATAATCATTCTTGCTTTTTATGGCAAACTGATATTACTACTCAATTTTTAATTAATTGTTGACCTATAGATTCAATAAGATACCTTTGTAATTAGAAAGTTTTGAGTAATTTTCGCCTTAATTTCAATCTGTAACCAATGTAACTTGGCAAGGCTCAGTCAATTAGTGAAATGAGCTTGTATTAACGATATATATGAAAAAAGTAATTCTTGTAACCGGCGCATCGTCTGGTTTAGGGCTGGCTACGGCCAATGGTTTAACCAGCGAAGGCCATATTGTTTACGGTGCAAGCCGCAGCATTGATAAAGCAAGCGGTGCAAACTTTAATCGCCTGCAAATGGATGTTACCGATGATGCTTCTGTAAAAGCAGCTATCGATAAAATTATCCAGAAAGAAGGCCGCATTGATGTGTTGGTTAACAACGCAGGTAACGGTATTACAGGCCCGCTTTATGCTATGCCTGTTGATGCTGCGAAGAAACAATTCGAGGTTAACTTTTTTGGTGTAGTACGAGTAAGCAGTGCTGTACTGCCGGGTATGATCGAGAAGAAATCAGGTTTGATTATCAACATCGGTTCATTGGCAGGCTTGTTCGGTTTGCCTTATCAGGGTTTATATAGTGCATCTAAATTTGCTATCGAGGGTTACTCGCAAAGCTTACGTATGGAGTTGCAGAACACAGGCGTAAAAGTATCTGTAGTTAACCCCGGCGATTTTAAAACCGATTTTACTGCAAGCCGCGAAAAACTGCCATTCACCTTGCCTAACGAGCAACTGAAAGCTGAGTTTGAAGCCGCAGTTGCCAGCATGGAGAAAGATGAAAGCATCGGTGCCGATCCGGCTAAATTAGCTGCGCAGATCTCTAAGATCATCAGCAAATCAAAACCGGCGCATAATTACCTGGTGGGTGCATTAGGCCAAACTATTGTACCTACGCTTAAAGCAATACTACCAGGTTCGATATTTGTGAAGTTGATGAACGATCATTACGGGATAAAATAATTAGTTAATGGTTGATTGAGTTGTTGCTTTTAGATTAATAACCACTTAACTACTCACCCAATCAACTACTCACTCATAACATGCAAGCTAAAAACGATAAAAAGACTATCTGGGCCTGGGCCATGTTCGATTGGGCAAACCAGTCGTACAATATGGTGATCACCTCTACTATATTCCCCGCTTATTACGTGGCTATTACGGCCAATAAGCAAACGGGCGACATGGTATCTTTCTTTGGGCACCAGTATGTAAATACGGTGTTATCTAACTATATACTGGGGTTATCATACCTCATCATTGTAGTTTTACTCCCCATCCTAACTTCTATTGCCGACTACAAAGGGCACAAAAAACTGTATATGCAATTGTTTACCTGGTTAGGTAGTCTGGCTTGCGCCGGACTGTTCTTTTTCACCATGAAAACTTTTGAGTTTAGCATGATTTGCTTCGGACTGGCATCAATAGGTTATTGCGGTGGCTTTGTATTTTACAACTCTTACCTGCCCCAGATTGCCACGCTCGATCAGCAGGATGCCGTGAGTGCTAAAGGTTTTATTTATGGTTTCGCCGGTAGTATTGTGGTGCAGGTATTATGCTTTGTATTTGTGCTTTCACCTGCAACTTTTGGTATAACAGATGATGTTGCCGCACGTTTGTCATTCCTTATTGTAGGTATATGGTGGATCGGCTTTTCGCTCATTCCATTCTACCTTTTACCCAAGGGACAACCCAATGCCGGCTCACATACCGACAGTGTTTTAACCGGAGGTTTTAAAGAACTGGCCAAGGTTTGGAAAAAGGTGAAAGGGATGCCTTTACTGAAAAGATTTTTGCCTGCATTTTTCTTCTACTCGGTAGGTGTGCAAACGATCCTGCTGGTGGCCGCCAACTTTGGCGCTAAGGAATTGAAAATGCCCGAAGAAAACCTCATCGCCATTATACTCATCATCCAGGTGGTGGCTATTATTGGCGCTGCTATTACAGCTAAAATGTCGGCTAAATATGGTAATACACCGGTGCTGGCTACTATTGTGGGGATCTGGTGTCTGATATGTGCTGCGGTTTACTTTGTAGCCAATGCGCAGCAATTTTATGCCGCTGCGGTGATAGTAGGTTTGGTAATGGGAGGTGTGCAATCGCTGTCACGTTCAACCTATTCCAAATTTATTCCGCAGAATATCCCCGATACGGCCTCTTACTTCAGCTTTTATGATGTAACCGAAAAACTGTCGATTGTTGTGGGCTTATTTACTTTCGGTTTTGTAGAAGCCGTAACCCATAAAATGCGCGATTCGGCATTGGTGCTTGATTGCTTTTTTGTGATCGGTTTGCTGCTGCTATTATCGCTGGTAGCTATGCAGGCTAAAGCAAAACGAACCGAAGTTGCTATCACATAAAAGATCTTACTGTATAATTTAAAAGCGGGTAACACATGTTATCCGCTTTTTTTATGCCTTAGTTATAACTGTAATTCATTGAAGTAGAACTAACTATTTATTTAAACGAAAAATGTTGTAAGGAATGGAAATTCATTGCGACAAACCGGGAAAATATATAAAATGAAATACTTGAAAAACAACAGAAATCTGGCAGTAATCACCCTGCTGGCATTAGCGTTTGCAGCTTGCAAAAAAGATAACAATAATAATTCCACGGTGCCGTCTGCCAAATCAACCATTACGGTAGAGAACGTGCTTAATTCAGAGCCACTGGTAGAATCGGGAACCTTTCAGGGCACCGGTTCACCTGCTTTAATTCAGCCGGGGCAATCAATCACTATTCAATTCTCTGCCGCCAAAGGCGAAGCCATTTCTTTTGCCACGATGTATGGCTGGTCCAACGATTTATTCTTTGCACCGGCAAATCCCGGCATCCAGGTTTATGATGCCAATGGTAATCCTATCGAAGGTGATGTTTCTGCCCAGGTAAAGCTTTGGGATAACGGTACCCGCATTAACCAGGCACCCGGCGCTAATGTTAACCACCCTGGTGTGGCCGATAGCAAAGCCATCACAGAAGTAAAAGGAACCGATGCACAAGGCAATAACTATCTGCCTGCATCGTCATTAGTTAAAGCAACTTTAAAGTACAATGGTAATTCTGTATTTACCTTAACGCTGGAGAATACTTCGGGCGGTACGGCAAACCCTACGCCATTAAGCCCCGGCGTATGGTCGGTATCATACATTGTTGGCGGTACTTTACAAAATGCAACTCCGTTATATACCAGCGGACAAGTTACCGCTAACGGGCTCACCGGTATTGCCGAAATGGGCGATAATACCCAATTGAGCGCTTATGTAAAAAGCATAACCGGAATCTTCACGCCACTATCGCCCATATTAGTGGTGGTTTATAACGGTGTTGATAACCCAATTTATAAAGTTGGCGAGAACGACCGCGGCCAGGGTTTAAAACCTTTGGCACAACAAGGTAACGCCGATACATTGGCAGCCTATTTAAAAGGAAAACCCGGTATAAAAGCAGTTTACGTATTACCTGCCCCAACCACCAAAGTATTGTTGCCGGTATTTGGCGCGCAGGCAGGCGGTATTGTTTCGCAGGATATTACCGTTTCGAGCGGCGACAGGTTAGCCATTGCCACCATGTACGGTTTCTCTAACGACTGGTTTTTCGCTTCGGCCGATAATGGCGTTGATGCTACTACCAAAGGAGATATATCAACCACCATTAAATTATTTGATGATGGCACTGCCATTAACCAATTCCCGGGTGCAGGCATCACCCAGTTTAATTTGGCAGGTACACCGCTTAAAACAAGCCAGCCTATTGCGGTTGTGCCAAACCCTAATCCGTTTACTACGCTGCCGGATATCAGCAAGATAATCAGGGTAACAATTAAATAAATTGTAATAATTTTTAAAGCGGCCTCAGATTATAATATCTGGGGCCGCTTTTTTATGAATATGTTTTATGTTGAAATAAAAATCAATTAACTCAACTTTTACTACTTTTTTGCGTAAAAGTTAATTAAGTGCATTAAACGAAAGCTTGAAAATATATATAAATATTCCCAATCTGTTTACTGTATTAATAACGTAGTTACGTGCGATTGGAGCACTGTAATAGCCAATTATGTATATAATTTATTTATTTTTATAATTTGCTATATACCCCCTGCATATATTAAATGACTTATCACAGTTCGGCGCAATATTGTTTCTGTAGCCCATCTTTTGTTAAAAGGTATTTCCTTTTATTGCTCTTTTTTATCCCGCTATTTTCTTCGGCACAAATATCCGATGTCAGGTTCAGGCATATCAGTAATGAGCAGGGGCTATCAAACAGTACCATAACCTGCATTTTTCAGGATAGCCGCGGGTTTATGTGGTTCGGCACGCGCGATGGGTTAAACAAGTACGATGGTGTTAAGGTGGTGATCTACAAAAACGATCCCAAAAACAAAAATAGCGTCAGCGATAATTTTATTAACTGCATTTATGAAGATAGCGACCATCAGCTCTGGATTGGTACACCTTTTAGCCTGAATAAGTTTAACCCGCTTACCAATTCGTTCACCAAAATAAATATCCATGTTAATGATAGCATAACTGCTTTGAGTGGGTACGATCGTAATCATATTTGGATGGGTACCTTGGGCGGAGGTGTAGACCTGCTGGATACCCGCACTAACAATGTAAGGCACTTTATTCATCATGCCGGAAACAATGCCTCGCTAAGTTCAGACAGTGTTAACTGTTTTTTCGAAGACGCACAGAAAAATCTTTGGGTGGGCACGCAAAAGGGTGTAAGTATTTTAGATTCTCATAACTTAAGCTTTAACCCTTATTTAATAGATAGCATTAATAACTGCAGCATCGTAAGCATTGCAGCCGATCATAAAAATAATTTATGGTTAGGCGTTAGCGGCATTGGCGCCGGGGTATATAACCTGCAAAGCAAAAAGCTCAAATTACTTAGCCATAACGAGCACGACCCGGGTAGCATCTCTGGTAATTTGATACTGCAAATATTGGTTGATAAAAAAGATAATGTCTGGATAGGCACCATTAACCAGGGTATGAACCTGTTTAACCCGGCTAACAACAGTTTCTTTAAATATCACCCAAGGCCTGATAATACCGGGAGCCTGTCGAATATGACGGTTTCGGCAATCTATGAAGATAACCAGGGCGACCTTTGGGTTGGTACGCATCGCGGAGGCATTAACCTTTATACGGCAGAATCTGACAAATTTAAGCTCTACAAGCAGAGCCTTGATGATAGGAGCTTAAGCTTTAATGATGTAAAATGTTTTTTCGAAGATCTCAAAGGTAATTTATGGATTGGCACCGATGGCGGCGGCCTCAATCTGTTCGATCGTAAAACCAACCTGTTCAAACACTACAAAAATATACCGGGAGATAAGTCGAGCTTATCTGGCGATGCCATACAGGATATAGCCGAAGATGCATCGGGCAATTTATGGGTAGGTACCTGGGGTGCAGGCCTAAACCTGATGGATCGGTCGACTGGAAAGTTCATCCGTTTCAGGCCTAATAAATCAGATCCAAGCTCCCTAAGCTCAGACTTTATGCAGAGCATGCTGCTGGATAGTAAAGGCAATTTCTGGGTGGCTACTTATTATGGAGGCATTAATTTGCTCGATACCAAGACTCACCAATTTAAACGGATTACTAAAAGCCCCGATGGTAAAACGAGTTTTACAGGCAATAACGTAGTATCTGTTAATGAGGATAAAGCCGGTAACGTTTGGTTTGGTACGGATGATGGCGGTTTAAACTGTTATAATTTAAACACGCAGCAGTTCTCTCATTATTTTGATAAAGAAGCCAAACGGACAGATTCGCGCGTAATATTTACCGATAGTAAGGGCCAGGTTTGGATAGGCATGGCAGGCTTATACCTGTTTGATAAGCCGCATAATACCTTTAAAATATTTACACATAAAGCAGGCTTAGGGACCGATTTTATTAAAGGTATTACAGAAGATGATCGCCATAACCTGTGGGTTTCAACATCAAATGGTATTACGCGGCTCAACCCGGAAACAGGCAACCTGAAACAATTTAATACCTACGATGGCTTGCAGGGTATGGAGTTTGAGGCCAATTCGTATTTGAAAACCCGTGATGGCGAAATGTACTTTGGTGGCATTAAAGGTTTCAACCGGTTTTATCCTAATGAAATTGTTACCAACAAGTTTATACCGCCGGTGTATATTACCGATTTTCAGGACCACAATAAAAGCGTGGTTCCGGGAGATGAGGATTCAATCTTGAAAACCGATGTTAGTTATGCTAAAACTATCAGGCTTAATTACAACCAGGCATCTTTCTCCTTCAACTTTATTGGCTTAAGCTATATCATCAGCCATAATAATCTGTACGATTACAAGCTTGATGGCCTCGACCACGAATGGACCAGGGCCGGTATGGAACGTAAGGCCAGTTACACCAATCTCGACCCGGGGACTTATACCTTCAAGGTAAGGGCTTCTAATAACGATGGGGTTTGGAACGAGCAGGGGGCATCAATCACCATTATTATTGCGCCGCCATTTTGGGATACCTGGTGGTTTAGGCTGCTGGTTATACTGCTTATCATAGCTATCGTTTACAGCATTTACTCGTACCGGATTAACGCCATTAAAAAGCAGAAGGCCGAGCTGGAGAAACAGGTAGAAGCGCGCACGCACGAGGTTGTGCAAAAAGCACAGGAATTGGAGATCAAGTCCGACGAGTTGCAGGCAGCCAATGAGGAATTGCAGGTACAATCGGAAGAGTTATTGTCTCAATCCGAAGAACTGATGTCGCAGGCCGAGCATTTGCACGTGCTGAATAACGAATTAAACGTGCAGCGTAAACAGGAACAGGAAGCCCGCGAAGAAGCCGAAAAAGCAAACCAGGCTAAAAGTATCTTCTTAGCAACGATGAGCCACGAGATTAGAACGCCTATGAACGGTGTTATCGGGATGGCTTCTTTACTTGCAGAAACCGAGCTGAACCAGGAGCAGCGGGAATATACGGATACCATTATCAATAGTGGTGAGGGCTTGCTGAATGTGATTAACGATATTCTCGATTTCTCGAAGATAGAATCAGGCAAAATGGATATTGAGCACGAGGATTTTGACCTGCGCAGCACTGTGGAAGAAGTGATGGACATCTTCGCTCCAAAGGCTGCCGAGCAAAGAATAGATTTGATTTACCATTTGGATGAAGATGTGCCTGTACACATTGTAGGCGATAGTCTGCGTGTTAAACAGGTGCTGATCAATCTTATTAATAACGCCATGAAGTTTACTTCAAAGGGCGAAATATTTATCAAGGTATTTATATTTAAACAAGTTGGCGAAGAGGTGCAAATTGGCTTTAATGTAAAAGATACCGGTATCGGTATCCCTCAGGAAAAGCTATCGAAGCTGTTTAAGGCTTTCTCGCAGGTTGATTCGTCAACCACCCGTAAATATGGCGGTACCGGTTTAGGTTTGGCTATTTGCGAGCGACTGGTACAATTGATGGGTGGCGAAATTTGGGCAAAAAGCCAGTTTGGGCAAGGTTCTGAATTTAGTTTCTCTTTCAAAACCATCAGAAGTAAAAATCCGGTAAGCACACCACTTATCTGCGATTTAACTATGCTTAGAGGGTTGCGGGTATTAATTGTGGATGATAATAACACCAATCTGTTTATCCTTAAAACCCAGCTCGAGCATTGGAAACTTGCCCCGGTTACTGCGGTATCGGCTATCAATGCGCTTCATATTTTGGAAAACGACAGTAACTTTAAACTGCTCATTACCGATATGGAAATGCCTTTGATGGATGGTGTTGGTTTGGCTAAAGAGGTGAAGCAAAAGTATCCTGACTTACCGATTATTATGCTAAGCTCGATAGGGGACGAAACCAAGAGCAAGTTCCCCGGCATATTTTCGTCTATCCTGGTTAAACCTGTTAAGCTGCACCATTTATGCCAGGGCATTAGTGCGGCGTTTAATAAGCAACAGGCTGATGTTAGTACTACCGTGAGCAATAATGTGCTTTCGGCTGATTTTGCTACTGAACACCCGCTGCGCATTTTAGTAGCCGAGGACAATACCATTAACCAGAAACTGATAGAGCGTGTGCTGAACAAGCTTGGCTTTAAGCCGGATATTGTACAAAACGGTATTGAGGTACTTGATAAACTGAAGCAACACACTTACGATATTATACTAATGGATATCCAGATGCCCGAAATGGATGGACTGGAAACAACCGGAATTATCCGAACCTTACCGGGCACCCAGCCATACATTGTAGCTATGACTGCCAACGCTATGGCCGAAGACCGTGAAATATGTATGCAAGCCGGTATGGACGACTACCTCTCTAAACCTATGCGCCTCGAAGACCTGGTGACGATATTGAAGCGCACCAAAGTAATTGAATAACATTATACAACATCATACAAAAGAGCCATTTGATAACGTGGCTCTTTTGGTAATATCTTTCTGGTTAATAAAAATTACCCGTTGGCAACCTCTTTGTAATGGTAAGCGTATTTTATATAAATACCTCTTATAGCGAGGGCTATCTATGAAAAACTAAAAAGAATTGTATGAAAAAAATGATTTATCCTGCACTTATTGCAGTTGTTATTAGCCTGTCGGCATTTGCTTATTTCGTGAGCGATTGGAAAGTAAAAAGTGAGTCAGCCTCAGTAAAGTTTACCAGCAGCAAAGCCGATGGCGTATTTACCGGTTTAAAAGCCGAGATCCAATTTGATAAAGCTCAGCCCGAGCAAGCTAAAATTTCGGCCACTATTGATGCCACCAGCCTTAAAACAAACTTCTTTATCAAAACAAGCCATGCTAAAGATGCGATAGGGGCCGATAAGTATGCGACCATTAAATTCGTATCTACCTCGGTGAGCAAAGATGGTGCAGGCTATGCAGCTAAAGGTAGCCTTACCCTAAAAGGGGCAACTAAGCCGGCCGTTATCCATTTTACATTTGAAGATAAAGGCAGCGAAGGTGTGTTTAAAGGCCAGTTTAAAATACACCCTAAAGAATTTGGTATCGACAGAAGTGGCACACCTGATGACGTAGACATTGACCTGGTAGTGCCGGTTGCCAAAGCATAAAGTATAGTTTTAATTGTGTGTATAATAAAGAAGCGCCTTCGTTTTAAATAATGAAGGCGTTTCTCGTTTTTAATATATTCGTGCCGTTAATAATATCGCTATGCATAAGAAAATTGGCATCATCGGCGGCCTCAGTCCCGAGTCAACCGTTACTTATTACCTGCACATTACCCGTAAATATGTTGAGCTGTATGGCGATTGCAGTTACCCCGAAATACTGATCTATAGTGTTAATCTCGAGAACTACCACACCTGGCGCGAGCAAAACCGCTGGGATTTAATAGCCGATGATCTGACTTCAGTTGCAGAAAAGCTTCGCGAAGCCGGTGCTGATTTTGGCTTGATCGCCACTAATACCATGCACAAAGTATTTGCAGATGTACAGGCTAATACCACCTTGCCTTTACTCCATATTTTAGAACCCACCATTAAATCAATAAAAGCAGAAGGTGTAAAAAATATAGGCCTGTTAGGTACCCGCTTTACTATGGCGGAGGCTTTTTATAAAGACGAATTGATCGAAAACGGTATTGATTGCATAGTGCCCAATGCGGAGCATCAAGAGATTGTTCACCAGATCATTCAAAAAGAATTAGTTCGTGGTATCATAACCAATGAATCGAAACAACAATACATTGCCGTTATTAATGATTTGATAACTAAAGGAGCAGAAGGAATAATACTGGGCTGTACCGAAATTCCGCTATTAATTAACCAGCCCGATTGTACCATACCCGTATTTGATACCACTATTTTACATGCAGATGCTGCATTAGCATTGGCGGTATCAGGAGGCTAAATATACCATTGGCTGGATTGGTTTTTTTCTCTTAATTTACAACCATCTTAACCATAATCAACAATTCTTAATGACCACATTAAAAGAAGGTACAGAAGAAGTACCGGTACAGAAAATTTATAAAATTCAGGCTATAAGAGGCGGCACTTTTCTTGGTGGCCCTTTGGTTGCGGGGTATTTTATTGCCGGAAATTTTAAAGCATTTAATGAACATGAAAAAGCGAAAAAAGCATGGCTTTTCGCAATTCTCGCAACGGTTGTAATATTTGGTGCTGTATTTTTAATTCCAGATTCAGTCAATGTGCCCAAATATATAATCCCACTTGTATATTCCTGGATCGCCTATTATCTCGTACAAAAATATCAGGGGTCACAAATAGATGCACATCTCGGTGCCGGAGGTCAGGCATATAATTGGTGGCGTGTGCTTGCAGTTGGTTTGATTGGGACTGTTGTTACATTGATTCCTATTGTTATTTTGGTTTTGATTTTTGGGCAATAAAAGCTTTGCCTGTCATAAGTATTAATAGGTATCTTTAAACATACCGGTTAACCAGTTCTATTTATGGCAACAGTGGCGCTTCGCAGTTCTGAGGGCAAGTGGATTATGGGTTCGGCCATACTGGCTTCGGCTATGGCATTTATTGATGGCACGGCTTTGAATGTTGTGCTGCCGTCCTTGCAGCAAAGCCTCGGTGCCAGCGGTGCCGATCTGTTCTGGATACTCAATGCCTACCTGTTGATGCTGGCTGCGCTGATACTCATCGGCGGCTCACTGGGCGACCAGTTGGGCCGGAAGAAAGTGTTTATGATCGGCATATTTATTTTCATAGCCGGTTCTGGGGCATGCGGTGTGGCGGGTAGCGTTACACTTTTAATTTTATTCCGTATCATTCAGGGTGTTGGCGGCGCGCTGATGATACCGGGAAGCTTGTCGCTCATCTCTGCTTCCATCAATGAAAAGGAGCGGGGCAAGGCTATCGGCACCTGGTCTGCCATTACTACCATGGTAACCAT
>CAHJXH010000025.1 GCA_903644075.1 Sphingobacteriaceae bacterium
TCTTCTCGGGGAAGTCGGAAGCATACGATAAATAGTACCAGCCGCTGCGCTTATGAACCCAGGGGGCTTCGGTATAGTTGGGTAATTTGATAGATTGGATCGCCCCATCAAGCTCTATCATGTTTGCCTTAAGTTTGGCGTAATAACATATACCATTGCCCCAAAACAAATAAGCCTGCCCGTCATCATCAATCATCACTGTGGGGTCAATATCATCCCATGAGTGCGTAGCTGCTTTGGTCATATCATTGGTAACCAATGCCGAACCGCGGGCATCTTTAAATGGGCCGGTCGGGCTATCAGATACTGCCACCCCGATTGCTTTACCCGGGATAGTACCATGTTCAACCGCTACGTACCAGTAAAACTTGCCATTACGCTCAATCACCTGCGAAGCCCATGCATCAGCCTTAGCCCAGGCAAAATCGGTAACTCTTAGGGGCGCATTGTGTTCCGTCCAGTTTATCATGTCTGTTGAGGAAAAACAGCGCCAGTCATGCATTACGTAGCCATTTTTACCTGCAGGCGCTTCGTCATGGCCGGTATACAGGTACACTTTTCCCTTGTAAACCATAGCCGCTGGGTCGGCGGTAAATTCATGTTTAAAAAGCGGATTGCCTGTGGTATGGATCAACGTATCTGCGCCCGAAGCGAAAGATTTTTCGATCGCTAAAAAACTAAGGCAACCCAGTATTAAGTATTTTAATTTCATGTGATAATTTATTTTGAAGCCGGAGGGGTATTTACAACCGGCCAGTCTTTCTTCCAGGTGATTTGTTCTATAATCAGTTTAGGGATCCCGCGATCATTGGCATCGTAACCATGAAAAATGAGGTAGTCTTTTCCGTCAAAATCACACACTGCATTATGCCCCAGGCCATACCAATTTTTATCGCCTGCCAGTACAATACTGCCACCGCCCCGGTTCATCGCTTTACCTTCTTCATCTACATAAGGTCCCAACAAATCTTTAGAGCGACCAACTATCATTTTATAAGTACTCTTCGGCCCTTTGCAGCAATAATCGATAGAAGCAAACAGGTAAAAGTATTTCCCTTTCCTGAAGATGAATGGTGCTTCGATGGCATTGCCACCAGCGTCAACAGGGTTGCCGTCAACCGATGGCAGGTTTTCTTTTAAAGCTGTTCCCTGCCTGCTGGCAATGGTTGGCAAAGCGGTTACCGGTTCATCAACATGCAGCCTGTCTTTAGATAGTTTAACAATCTTTAATCCACCCCAAAACGAGCCGAATGCCAAATATGGTTTTCCGTCTTTATCGGTAATGAGGTTGGGGTCGATGGCGTTCCAATTATCGACTCCGGGGTGCGACTGGATAATTTTACCATGATCTATCCATTGATAATCTTTGCTATCCGGATCTAAAGTTTTATTGGTGGCCAGCCCAATGCACGAGGTATTTTTCCCGAATGCTGATACTGCATAGTACAGGTAATATTGCCCGTTATAGTATGAAATATCCGGAGCCCAGATGTGGTTATCAAAACCCGGCAGTTCATCCAAAACCCATTGCGGCGCTTTATCAAAGATGTTTTTCTCCCGTTTCCAATGCACCATATCTTTAGATGACCACCCGGTAATACCCATGCCTGTGCAAAACAGGTAATAGGTACTATCCTGCTTAATCATCACCGGATCGTGTACCGAAATGCCAGTTTTCAGATCCTGTCCATAAGCTATGCACGAGCAGAGCAGGATCAGTAAAAACAATAGCTTTTTCATGTTAATTCAATTTAACCCTGATCACGTTAAACGAGTATGGTTTCAAATTCAGCTTAATGCTGTTATTTGCTATCGTGATGCTTTGCTTTTTAGGACTTACAATATCGCCGCTCAATGAGTTTACAGCATCCAGGTTATTACTTTGCAATGTGGTAAGTATGCCGGTAGCTTTTAAACCTTTGGTACCCTTTACCACAAAATTGGCCGACTGTGCCGTTTTAGTTGTATTAATAATCTTGATAACCAATTCATGTGTTTTAGCATCTAACACGGCAGATGAAAAAGCACCATTTTGCCCGGTAACCGTTTGGTTATTTAATGTAACCGGCACTACATCTGTCCCTTTATTTACCGAGTATAATTGCTGCACGTAGTAGTTAGGCGTAGCAAACGATTTCAGGTTATCAAACCAGATCAAATCTGGTGTCCACTGCCAGCCTTCAACATGGGCAAATAGCGGGGCGTATGAAGCCATATTTACCACATCGGCATTACGCTCCAGGCCGGTCATGAAGGCCGCTTCAGACATGGCGCATTGCCAGTTGTTTTTATTATCAGGGCTTGCTATGGCTACACTTTGGGCGGCATATTCACCGGCGAAAATTTTAGGGCCTTTGCGGTCGTAATTGTCATAGCGTTTTACGTTATCCAGAAACCACTTTGGTGCTCGATAATAATGTTCGTCCAGAATATCGGCATGGAATCCACGAAAGGTTGCATTCAGAAAATCGAACTTAGAACCATCGGGATCAGGCCCTACACTCGAAATTAGCTTCATGTAAGGGTACTTGCTTTTGATGGCTTTTTCGAAAACCTTCCAGCGTTCAATGTATTGCTCGCCCCATTGCTCGTTACCTACACCCATCAGTTTCAGGTTAAATGTTTTGGGGTGACCGAGATCTGCACGCAACTTACCCCATTTGGTATCGGGGCCGCCGTTGGCAAACTCAATCAGATCTAAGGCATCCTGTATATAAGGATCAAGCTGATCCATAGGTGCCAGCTGACCGGTGTTGAACTGGCAGGCCATGCCGCAGTTTAAAATCGGCAATGGCTCGGCGCCAATATCTTCGGCAGTCATAAAATACTCCATAAAACCAAGTCCGAAGGTTTGGTAATAATCAGTAGTTAAACGGTGTTTAAACTCCGTGTTCCAGCGGTTAATAATGTTCTCGCGGTGATCAATATCGCCAATAGATTTTTTCCATTGATAGCGGTTAGTTAAATCCCTGCCCTCTACAATACAGCCGCCGGGGAAGCGCAGAAAACCGGGATGCAGGTCATAAAGTTTCTGCACCAGATCAGCACGCAAACCGCCGGGACGGTTTTTCCAGGTATGCTCGGGGAACAGTGAAATCATATCCAGATCAATCAATCCCTCATTCTTTGCCCATATATTCAGGCTGGCTTTCTGTACCGTGGCGGTGGCTTTAAACTTTACATTATAGCGTTTCCAATTGGCATCATCAGGGCTAATCTCACCACTGCCGATAACAGTTCCTTTGGCATCAACTAATTCGGCAATCAGTTTAATTTTACTCTCGTTATGCTGGCGTGCCAGTACCGAAAAACTATAGGTTTCGCCTTGTTTAATTCCCATGCCCCGGAAACCTTCGTTATTCAATCCATAAGTGCCTGCATTTACATCTATAGTGATATAATGCGGGTTTTCGGGACGCTCGGTACTGCGGTCAATCACTTTTACATTGCCTTTGCCACCATTCTTGCTGTGCTCTGTCCATCCCATTAAGCTGGCACCAAACTCAAACGAACGATTTTTAACCAGCTCGGCATACACGCCGCCATCGGCAGCCATGTTAATATCTTCAAAAAATATCCCGTACATGGTTGGTTGTACATGGGCTTTAATGAGATCGGCTTTAACCACGTAAACCGCAGGTTTAGCCTGGCCATAAGCCATTGTACCACCAGCCAATGCCAGTAACATTAATAAACTATTTTTCATATTGTTAATGTATTCGTTTATCGTTTTTTACCCCATACGGCAGTGCCGTTGTTATTTAAACCAGTAAATATTAAGGTTGATGCCACTTTGTTTTCCCAGTCGCGTTCGCGTTCTACTTTCAGGTTTTCGGTCGTATTATTGCTCCATTTAATCTGTAACCAGGGCGAAGCATAAGTCCAGGTACCCGTCATGCTTGATGCGGTCGCCGTCCCACCTGCGGCAATTGTTATATTTGAGGCTACCTGCAAATCGGGGGACACCTGCGTATCTGCATAACCCGGCACAACGCGGTAGTCTAATTGGATACGCTCCCAGGTTCCTGCCAAATCAGTTGATGCAATAGCAGTTTGAGTTACGTTTGCGTAGCGCTCCGGCGATACAATAGGCCAGCCATCCGCAGTCCACGACATTTTGCGTACATGCAGATCCATAAAGTAAGAGTTTACCGAAGGCCTGCCCTGGTGTGCCATAAAGTACTGCCCGCTACCATCGTCAAACACAGCGCAGTGAGCAGTACCCTGCCAGCCGCCATGACCGGCAAATTGATAAGGCGCAACGATCATCGGCCCGTGGTCTTCATTCGTATTTAAATTATGACCGTTATAATCTAAAAAGGGACCGGTTGGGCTATCGGCCCTACCCACCCTCACGTTGTACTTGGTTTGCAGCCAATCGTAAGAAATAAACAGAAAATACTTATTGAGCGTTGGGTTATAAATTACCTCGGCACCTTCAATATTGCCGTTATAAGCGCCTGCGGTAAAACCACGGTTGGCAATACGGGTGCCCTTATCACCGTCACTTGCTGCTAAACCTGTAGTTGAGTTAAGCTTCAGAATATAAATACCATCCCAGGCCGAACCGTAGTACATGTACTGGTCGCCGGCTGTTGTGGTTACCACCGTTGGGTCAATGGCATTAGTTTGGATGGTGTTATCATTAGCTGATGTTTCTACTATACCTTTCTCCGTCCATGGCCCATCTGGTGATGAAGCTGTTGCCAGCCCAATCACACTTAAACGTGCAGTTGGCGATGATAGTGAATAATACAAGCGATACTCATTATTATATTTCAACACATAAGGTGCCCAAAGCGAGTTATTGGGCGTACCACCTTTGCCCGTAATATAAGCAGCGCCTTTAGTTGGCAAGGCCGAAAATACCCAGCCCACATATTGCCATTGAACCAGATCTTTAGATTTACGGATCTGCAGGCCGAGGCGAACATCAATCCCGTAACCTACATCGGTACTATAGCAATAATAGTAGTCGCCAAATTTTTTGATGGAAGGGTCGTGCACGTTGTAAACCGTCCATTTGGGGTAATAGATAAAGGGGGCTACATCGGCATAAGTATCGTTAATGGTGTTTATATCGAATGTTGTTGTAGGCGTAGTAACGGTATCTGTTTTACTCCCATTTGTAGGGCTCTCCCCCTTTTTACTGCAAGAGGCCATTATCGCCGATACCACGATAGCTGCCACTAAATATTTCATCTTTCCCATCTCGCTGCAATTTTGCGTTATCGTTGTTAGTTTAAAGTAAGCACCACAACCGAAGCTGTAGGCATGCTAATATTGATCACATCTCCTTTTACAGATGCACCTTTAAATACTTCGGGTTTAATTTTCTCTGGCTGCGCGAATGAATTATAGTCGCCCACTTTGGCCGATGCCAGCACACGACCGGTTACTCCTTTAAATTTCTCGCCATTAATGTTCAAGGCCATTTTTTGCACATGATTGGGGTCGATGTTTACCAGGCTGATGTGCACTACCCCATTTTTATCTCTCGATGCCGAAGCTGATATAGCCGGTAACTTATCGGTACCATAAGTATAATCATCGCTCTTAATATCGAGTGGTAGTAAGGTTGCATCCTGGTGCACATTGTACATTTCCATTACGTGGTAAGTTGGTGTCAGGATCATTTTATCTTTATCAGTCAGGATTACCGATTGCAGCACATTGATGCATTGCGCCAGGTTGGCCATGCGCACCCTATCGGCATGGTTATTAAAAATATTGAGTGTAGCACCTGCAATCATGGCATCGCGCATACTGTTTTGCTGGTATAAAAAGCCGGGATTGGTGTTCGGTTCCACATCATACCATCCACCCCATTCGTCAACCACTAAAGCAATCTTTTTCTTCGGGTCATACTTATCCATTATTTTAGAGTGATTGATAATCAGCGAATCCATAAATAAAGCGCTTTTCATCGTGCGGAAATATTGTTCTTCGCTGAAGCCTGTAGCGGGGCCCTTTTTCTCCCATTCTACAAATGAATAGCTATGCAAAGCAATGCCTTCAATCAGGCCTTTCGGGATGTTCTTCATCAGCGTCTCTGTCCAATGGTAATCGGCTACATTAGCACCTGATGCTACGCGGAAAAGGCCACCATTATTCATAAAGGTTGAATACTTGCGAAACTCGTTCACATAATATTCAGGTGTCATGTTACCACCACAGCCCCAAGCTTCGTTACCTACACCCCAGAACTTTACTTTCCATGGTTTATCGCGACCGTTTGCACGGCGCAGGTCCGACATTGGGTTTTTATTATCAGACGTAGTGTATTGTACCCAGTCGGCCAGTTCTTGCACGGTGCCGCTACCTACGTTACCGGCCATGTATGGATCGGCCCCCAATAGTTCGCACATGTTTAAAAAATCGTGGGTACCAAAGCTGTTATCTTCAATGGCATTACCCCACCATTTATTTACAATGGCTGGTCTCTTATCTTTCGGGCCAATGCCATCTTTCCAGTGATACGTGTCGGCAAAGCAACCTCCCGGCCATCTTAATGCAGGGATCTTCATCTTTCTTAAGGCAGCAATTACATCATTTCTAACGCCGTTGGTATTCGGAATTTTAGAGGTATCGCCTACATAAAAACCGCCGTAAATGCCGCGACCCAAATGCTCGGCAAAATGGCTGTAGATGTATTTACTGATTATCGGATCGGCAGGGTTGTTGCCAGCCGAAACAGTAATCGTAGTTTGCGCCTGTGATGCATAAGTTAATCCGCATGAGATCAGGATGGACAGGTAGAGTTTTTTTGCTTTCACGTTTTAAATGGTTTGTGTTAATGTTGTAAAAGCTGATCCCCTCACGGGGACCAGCTTACTTAGTAAATCAACTATTTATAAATCAATCTCAATTATCAATAAGTTGGGTTTTGTACAAGGCCTACATTGGTTTGTATTTCTGTAAGTGGTATTGGTAAATATTCGCGGCCTGCAACATAGGTATTAAACTCCGGGTCGCGGCTTTTCAAATATGCTAATTTGGTGGCATCCTGCAACCATCCCCAGCGGCGAATATCATCAAAACGATGCCCCTCCAAACCAAATTCCAGGAACCGCTCATGTGCAATCTGGTCGCGCATTTGAGTTTGGGTCATACCTGGTTTAACGGTAGCCAGATCAGGCAGTTTCGCACGGTTACGCACCTGCTGAATGTATGGGTAAGCTTGTGCTGTTGCACCGGTTTCATTTAAACATTCGGCATACATTAATAACACGTCCGAATAGCGCATCAACCTTTCGTTAATGCCAGAGCGCCAGTCATACTCATTAGCCTGGCCAATATCGCCGTTTTCATATTTATGGCACCATAACTGGTTAAGTGATGAACTACCTGCATACGCAGTGGCAAAGTTTACACCGTACAGTATTTCGCCCGGTTTGTTGTAGTACATAGTTACATCCAGGCGAGGATCTACACCGCCAGAGGTTGTTTTCTCTGACATGAAATCGTTGTACAAAGCCGCACTTGGCTGTACGTCGCCAAACCCGAAGCTTGCCGCACCAAATGTAACCGCACGGGCGGATGTTTTACCCCAGCCCGATGACGGATCGCCACCCCAGCCAAGGTCTGTACCACCGGCATCTCTTGAGAACTGTACTTCGAAGATTGACTCGGCATTGTTCTCAGCATTGGTAAAAAAGTTGTCATAATAATTCGGCATCAAGCTATAGATATTGAGGTCGATTACTGACTTAAACTGATCTGCCGCCGCTGTGTAATTTTTAGTGAACAAATAAGTTTTACCGAGATATGCAGCTGCTGCACCTTTTGTAGCACGGCCAACCTGGGCATCAACCGTACCCAGATTAGCATATGATACCGGCAGCAAATCTTTAGCCTTGCTAAAATCGCTGATCACCTGCGCCCAAACCTGGTCTTGCGATACCTGTTTGGCAAAATAATCTGCGCTCGATTGTGCCGGGGTTAAAGGCATAGGCACATTTTTATAAAAATCGGCCAGGTGGAAATAAAACAGGGCGCGCAGGAAATAAGCCTGACCCAACACTCTGTTTTTTAGGGCAGCATCCATATTAATTGCCGGAACGTATTGCAAAACCTCATTGGCTCTTAAAACTCCCTGATAGTAGGCCGTCCACGAGAACAGCACACCATCTCCACTACTGGCCATATTAAATTTACCCATGTTATAGATCTGGTCCCATGGGCTGTTACTGGTACAATCGTCACCACGTGTGTTTTCAACTACGGGGCTAAAACGCATGTAAGATCCATCAATAATTAAACTTCCGTAAGCTGCGTTGATACCCTTAACCGCATCGTCTGATGTTTTCCAGAAAGTTTCTGTGGTTTGGGCATTAGGGTTCACGGTATCCAGGTCAGACTTTTTACAACCTGTTGAAAAAACAGCTAAGGCTAAACTTGCTACTACTGCTTTTATGTATATCTTTTTCATTACTACTGCTTCTTAAGGGTTAATAATTATAAACCTACTTGTACACCTACCAGGAAAGTACGCGGGTTAGGGAACGAACCGTAATCAAATCCGCGGTTAAGCGTTCCGTCGTTGCCAAAATCGGGATCATAACCTTTGTAACCGGTAATGGTTGCCAGGTTTTGCCCCGATAAATACACCCTGAATGTTTTAAATACATGCGTTCTATTCAACAGGTCGGTTGGGATGGTATAACCAATTTGCGCAGTTTGCAAACGGGTGAAGTTTCCACTCTGAATATACCTGTCAGAGTTTCTGCCGTTACCATTGGGGTCGCCAATAATTGGGCGCGGCACATTGGTATTGGTGTTGGTCGGTGTCCAGTAGTTTAGCTCATCAATGCTTTGGTTACCGTATTGGCCAGTCATTAAAGCCTGGTAAACACCGTTGGCAATTTCGCTGCCATAGTTACCCTGGATAAAGATGGTAGCATCAAAATTTTTGTAAGCCGCATTAAAGTTAAACCCGTAGTAAAGTTTCGGAATGGCCGAACCTAAGTAAGTACGGTCGGCATCGGTAATAATACCATCGCCATTCAAATCTTTAAACTTAACATCACCCACACCGGCACCAACCTGGGTAGCATGATTTTTTAAATCGTTTGCATTTTGGAAGATTCCTTCGGTTACATAACCAAACAACTGGCCAACCTCGCCGCCTACAGCAGTTTTACTGAAAGCACCATAGATTGGGTTATCGCCCTGGCCTAATGATAACACTTTGTTTTTAAGTGTTGATGCGTTGGCGCTGATGTCGTAATGGAAGCTGCCTGTATTTGGGCTGTGGTAGGTTACTGTAAACTCTAAACCTTTGTTGGTAAATGAAGCCGCATTAACAATAGGCGTATTAATTGCACCCACCGAAATTGGGATTGGCACAGCCAGCAAAATACCGTTGATCTTGTTATTGTAATACTCACCGGTGATTGCTAAACGATCATGAAACATATTTAAATCAAACCCAATGTTGGTTGATTTTTTCTGTTCCCATTTATTGGTTTGGTCAAACACCTGCGTTTGAGTTGTACCTGCGGCAAGCGTATTGCCAAATACATAACTGGCGTTTGAGTTTACAATAGTTTGATAAGGGTACCAGTTAGTTAACGAGTTGATATTACCCTGGACCCCATAACCTGCACGCAGTTTTAAATTGGTGATAGCATCGGGCAGGTGGAAAATGGTTTCTTTAGTTAAGATCCATCCTACTGAAGCACCGGCAAAATTACCGAACCTGTTTTCGGGACGTAATTGCGACGAACCATCTCTGCGATAGTTAGCTGTTAACAGGTATTTGCCTGCATAATCATAGTTTAAACGACCAAAGATTGGCGAGTAAAACTTACGCTGCCCAGAGTTACCAAACAGCGAAGTATTACTTTGATCTGATACATTATCAAACGAATAACTATATGGCTGAGTCAAATTGGTAGCTGTACCGGTAATGGTATTTGATGCATCGCGACGGTATGAGGTACCTGCCAGTAACTCTATATTATTTTTATGGACTGAGAATTTATAGCTCAGCGTATTTTCAATCAGTGCGGTATAATTTTCGCCGCGGCCATCGCTATGATAGGCTGATATGCTTGGATAAAACCAGCCCAGATCATAAGTAGGTTCGAAATAGAAATTACGGAAATCGGTACGGTCAAATGTTACGTTTAACAGGTATTTGAAATTTTTGAAGAACTCCAGGCCAACCCATGCAGCACCCAGGAAACGGTCGTGCTGACTGTTGTTCTGGATCAGGTTGTTAACACCGATTACGTTTAATGAAATGGCACGTTGCGTATTTTGATCAACCCCACCATAACCACCTTCGCGGTTAGAATCGTAAACCGGCATGGTTGGGATGGCGGTGATCATATCAACCACTTCATTACCGGTACCGTGCAAACGCGGATAAGCCAGGTTACGGTAATAAGCTTCGGTAAAGGCCATTTTTGCGCCGTAACTAAGGATACCTTTTTTACCCTGCAAATCGCCGCTCATGTTATAGCGTTTATAGTTAGGTCCTGCTGTTACCGTACCTGTTTGGTTATAGTAACCAAAAGCCAAATTATAGGTGGTAGATTCGTTACCGCCTGAGAAAGTCAGTTCGTGATTTTGCGTAGTACCAGTGGTAAAGTTTTCTTTCTGCCAGTCGGTATTTACGTTTGTGATATAGCTGGGTGATGAAGGATCATTACCCGGAGCAAGTGACAAACCCGCATTGGTTTCGGCAGCATCGGCAATCTGTTGGTATTGAACCCGATCTGTAACATCTATTTTTTTAGGATTATACTGCCTGCCGTAGTAAGCATTGTAGTTGATTTTCAACGGGCCAACTTTACCTTTCTTGGTGGTAATTAATACCACCCCGTTGGCACCCTGGAAACCATAAATAGCACCGGCCGAACCGTCTTTAATTACCTGGATGCTTTCGATATCACCAACCGGGAAATCATAAGGGGTTTGGGTTTGTCCCCCGTCTATAATATAAAGCGGGTTGTTATTAGTTAGCGAGCTTACGCCGCGGATACGGATAGAAACACCTTCGCCCGGTACGCCCGAACCGTTTACCTGCACACCGGCAACCTGGCCTTGTAAAGCACGGGCTACATCGTTTGTTACACGTTTGCCGGCATCCTGCACGTTAACTACAGCAACAGAACCGGTTAGGTTTTCCTTTTTCTGGGTGCCGTAACCTACCACAACTACCTCGTTTAAAGAGTTAAATTGCGGGGCCAGTGAAACTACGATATTGGTTTGATCGCCCACTACAATTTCTTGCGTGGCGAAACCAACGAAGCTGAAAACAAGGCTATTGCCCTTTTCGGCATCTACCGAAAACATACCGTTAAGGTCGGCAGAGGTAACCTTTTTGGTTCCTTTAATGGTGATGGTAGCGCCGGGCAATACCTTGCCGGCCTCATCTTTTACAAAGCCTTTAATCTGCCGGCTTTGTGCGTTTACGCTAACTGAAAATATCAGTAGCATGAGCAGAAGTCCCAGGGAAAATCCACGGCTCCTTAAGTTTTTAAGTCTACGTTCTCTCATAATTGGGGTGGTTTAATTGATGGTTTTGGGGTCTGATTATTTAGCTGAAAATTTATAGATGGTTGTGGTTTTATAAGTCTGGTTGGGTTTCAACAAGGTTGATGGGAACGATGGTTCGTTCGGCGAATCAGGGAAATGCTGTGTTTCTAAGCACAAGGCCGAGCGGTAACCGTAGGCAGCGCCATGTTTGCCGTCATGGCTTTCGCCTGTTAAAAAGTTGCCGCTATAAAATTGCAAGCCTGGTTCTTGGGTGTAAACATCCATAACGATGCCTGTTACCGTGCTTTTAACTGTAGCTGCAATGGTTTTGATATCGGCTTTATTCAGTACAAAATTGTGGTCGTAACCTTTGCCGTTTTTCAGCTGCTCATCGGCTTTTCCAATGTCCGTACCAATAGCTTTAGATGTGATAAAATCAAACGGGGTACTTTTAACATTCTGGAGTTTCCCTGTCGGGATCAGCGTGGTATCAACCGGGGTAAAGCGATCTGCATTAATTTGCAGCAGGTTATCGGTTATGGTTTTACTGCCCGCGCCGTTTAAATTAAAGTAAGCGTGGTTGGTTAGGTTTACAATGGTTGGTTTATCGGTAGTAGCTTCGTAAGCTATTTTTAATGCATTATCATCAGTTAAAGTATAAGTAACTTTAACTGATAAGTGGCCCGGGTAACCTCCTTCGCCATCAGCAGAAGTGTAGGTTAGTTGCAACTCATTAGCACTTATTTGTTTAGGTGTAAACACACGTGAGTAAAAACCTTTGAAGCCACCATGCAGGGTATTAACGCCATCGTTAACATCTAACTGGTAAGCTTTACCATCAATACTAAACTTGCCTTTGGCTATACGGTTGCCGTAACGGCCGATAATTGCACCGAAATAAGGCTCTTTAGGCTTCTGATAACTCTTCAGGCTATCATAGCCCAATATTACATCGGTCAGTTTCCCTTTATTATCCGGCACCAGCAAACTAACCAGGCGGCCACCGTAATTGGTAATAGCTACAGAGGTGTTATTTTTATTTTTCAAAACAAACAACCCAACCTGCTTACCATCAACGGTTAATTTAAAAGCTGCCGAGTCTGGTACAACAACCGCCGCAATTTTTAAGCTATCTGCAGTACTTGTAACGTTAGTGTTTGAAGGCTGTGAACACGAAAAATTAAATATAAGTGCCCAGGCAGTTATATAAAAGTGATTTTTAGTCAGTCTCATAATGCTTAATTCTGGTATCGGCTTACGCCTTTACCGGTTAAAAATTTGGTTTTGTTCGATTTATTATTGGTCGATTAGCGCTGTTGTGAGCGGTAATTAAAATCTAAGGTATAATACTTTTTTATAAACGTGAAATAAACACTTAAAAAAAATTTAAATTTTGAAGTGTGATTATTACACTATGAAAGTGCCTAAATGAGCCATTAGAGGCTGTTTTACCAATATTTTTAAACTTCTTTTTATTTTATAATTTTGTCTACATTACGTACTTATAATAAACTCAACCACACTTAAAACTCGATATGATCAGATACTCCAAACAAACACGACTATTATTAGCAGTAGATTGTATCATATTTGGCTTCGACGGCGAGACGTTAAAGATTTTATTAATAAAAAGAGGCTTCCAGCCAGAGAAAGATAAATGGAGTTTAATGGGTGGTTTTGTGCAGCCAACCGAGAGCCTTGACCAGGCATCTAACCGCATTTTAAAGCAGTTAACAGGCCTCGAAGGTGTTTACCTGGAGCAATTACATACTTTCGGCAACCCTTTAAGAGACCCTATAGAACGTACAGTATCAGTAACTTACTTCGCATTAATAGACATTAATAAGTACGAAACCCAGCTGAGCAGCGATTATCATCCAGAATGGTTCCCTTTAAAGCGCGTACCCAAATTGATTTTCGACCAACAGGACATGGTTGAGCTGGCCAAGAAACGAATCAGGTATAAGGCAGCCCTTCACCCCATCCTGTTCGAGCTGTTGCCACCTAAGTTTACGCTACCTCAATTACAGAACCTTTACGAGAGCGTATATAATACTACGATTGATAAAAGAAACTTCCGCCAGCGCGTTTTGGCAACCGGATTAATGATGAAACTCGAAGACAAAGACAAATCGGGCTCGAAACGCGGCGCATTTTACTACCAGCTCAATATGCAGCAGTATTATGCTAATTTCCAGGCCTTTCTAAACTTCATTCCCAACCCGGGAAACCTTCTTTAACAGCCTATCCAAGCGATTTTCGGTAAAAGAATTAAATGTTTTCTTAAATAAATTTTTTTATCTCAAAAAATAAGTGTTATTTCAACACGTATTATAAACCACTTATGAGTATTAACCAATTTGTGATTGGGGTCGACTACGGGTCAGACTCTGTTCGCTCCGTAATTATTGATGCCTTAAATGGCCGGGAGCTTGCTTCATCTGTATATTATTATGCCCGCTGGCAAAAGGGCTTGTTTTGTAAACCTGCCGATAACCAGTTCAGGCAACATCCGCTGGATTATATTGAAGGGCTGGAGATTACGATTAAAGATTGTATCCAACTGGCCGGTGGCGAAGAGATTGCCAAAAACATTAAAGGCATTTCTGTTGATACCACAGGTTCATCCCCGGTTGCTGTAGACAGTACAGGCAAACCACTTGCCCTGCTACCACAATTTGAGAACAACCCCAATGCCATGTTTGTGCTTTGGAAAGATCATACAGCGGTTAAAGAAGCAGCCGAGATCAACGAACATGCCACGCGTTTCGATATTAATTATTTGAAATACGTAGGCGGCATTTACTCGTCCGAATGGTTTTGGGCCAAATTACTCCATGTACTAAGGGCCGATGAGCAGGTTAGAAACGCCACTCACTCCTGGGTTGAGCATTGCGACTGGATTCCTTTCCTCTTAACAGGTGGTACAAATGCAGCCGGGATAAAGCGCAGCCGTTGCGCCGCAGGCCATAAAGCACTTTGGGCAGAAGAGTTTGACGGATTGCCGCCGGATCGGTTCTTCTCTTCGTTAGATCCACTTTTAACGGGCTTCACTGATAAATTATTTAAAGATACCTATACATCTGATATAGCCGCAGGCACCATCAGTGCAGAATGGGCACAACGCTTAGGTTTGCCCAAAGATGTAAAAATTGGCGTAGGTGCATTTGATGCCCACATGGGTGCTGTTGGCGGACAGATTGAACCATACCATCTAAGTAAGGTGATGGGTACATCAACCTGCGATATTTTGGTTGCACCTACAAAAGACATTGAAGGCAAACTGGTTAAAGGTATTTGCGGCCAGGTAAACGGCTCTGTAATACCGGGCATGGTAGGTTTAGAGGCCGGGCAATCTGCCTTTGGCGATACTTATGCCTGGTTTAAAAATATCATTTCTTGGCCGTTGAATAACTTGTTAGATCATTCAAAAGTGATTAATCCGGAGATAGCTGAAGCTTTAAAAGCAGAACTTTCGGAGGAAATCATTCCTGAGCTGAGCCGCCAGGCTGCTTTGTTACCTATTGATGATGTTAATGAGCTTGCTATCGATTGGTTTAACGGTCGCCGTACACCTGATGCAAATCAATTATTAAAAGGTGCTATAACAGGATTGAGTTTAGGTTCTGATGCCCCACGGGTTTTCCGCGCACTGGTAGAGGCTACCTGTTTCGGTGCCAAGAGTATTGTAGATCGTTTTATTCAGGAAGGCATCCCCGTTAAGGGTATCATCGGTATTGGCGGCGTGGCTAAAAAATCGCCGTTTGTAATGCAGACCATGGCCGATATTTTGGGTATGCCTATCCGCATTCACCAATTTACCCATACCTGTGCATTGGGGGCGGCCATGTTTGCCGCAGTTGTTGCAGGCATACACCCCACGGTTGAAGATGCTATGACGGCCATGGGTACCGGTTTCGACGAAACTTATGAGCCTAACCCTGCAAACCAAAAAATATATGCTCAACGCTATGCACACTACAAAGGCCTGGGCGATTTTATTGCCTTCCAGATTGCGCAATCAAAAAACCAGGTTTCATCTGTTAAACACAACGAGGTTTTATCATGAGCAAGTATCACCACATTAAACAAACTGCATACGAAGCCAACATGCAGTTGCCTAAGCTTGGTTTAGTACTATTCACCTTCGGTAACGTCAGTGCTGCCGACCGCGAGTTGGGCGTATTTGCCATTAAACCCAGCGGTGTACCTTACAAAGACCTCACCCCCGAAAAAATGGTGATCGTAGATTTCGACGGCAATACTATTGAGGGCGAATTAAGGCCGTCATCAGATACTCTTACCCATGCCGTTTTATACAAACACTGGGAAGGCATCAATGGCATTGTGCATACGCATTCTACTTATGCTACTGCCTGGGCACAATCGCAACGCTGTATCCCTATTTTTGGTACTACCCATGCCGATCATTTAACTACCGATATTCCCTGCGCGCCGCCCATGAGCGATGAGTTAATTGAGGGTAATTACGAGTACCAGACCGGTTTCCAGATCCTCAACTATTTTGCCGAATTAGGCCTCGACCATAAAGAGGTTGAAATGGTATTGGTAGGCAACCACGCCCCTTTTACCTGGGGTAAAACTGCCGATAAAGCTGTTTATAACAGTGCAGTATTAGAAGCGGTAGCACAAATGGCTTACCTAACGGAACAGATTAACTCGCAGGCACCGCGTTTAAAAGATGCCCTGGTGAACAAACACTACCAGCGTAAACACGGGCCGGATTCTTATTACGGACAATAATACAGCAGCTAAATGAAAACGATTTGTCTCTTTTTACTTAGCCTGTTTGCCTTAACCGTAACGCTTAAAGCCCAACAGATAGCTGCTACCCCACCCATGGGTTGGAACAGCTACAACTGTTATGGCTCTGCCGTGCACGAGAATGAGGTTAAAGCCAACGCCCGTTACCTGGCTAAATATTTAAAGCCCTACGGCTGGCAATATGTGGTGGTAGATTTTTTATGGTCGTATGATAACCCGCCGGGGAGTAATATTGGCAATCCCTTTCAGAAAAACCTACAGGATGGCTCCTTTGTCCCCTGGCTTACTATGGATAAATGGGGCAGGTTAATGCCTCAGCCTACTAAATTCCCATCTGCATTTGGCGGTAAAGGATTTAAACCACTGGGCGATTATGTGCATAGTTTAGGCCTCAAATTCGGTATCCATGTCATGAGGGGTATACCAAGGCAGGCAGTTTGGGCTAAATCTCCCGTATTGGGTACCAAAGGTATTACTGCCGATATGATTGCCGATACTACCTCCAAATGCGACTGGATGAACCACATGTACGGCCTGGATATGAGCAAGGCTGGTGCGCAGGAATACCTGAATTCCATACTCGATCTTTATGCCTCCTGGGGCGTTGATTTTATTAAGGTAGATGATATTTCAAGACCTTATCATAAAGCAGAAATTGAGGGCTACCACAAAGCCATTGTGCATAGCAAAAGGCCAATTGTACTCAGCATTTCGCCCGGTGAAACTCCGGTTAAAGAAGCTGACCACGTTAAACAATATGCTAACCAATGGCGCATGGCCGACGATTTCTGGGATAGCTGGAAAGAGTTGCTCAACATGTTCAATTACGCCCGCAACTGGCAGGGCGTGGGCGGCCCCGGCCACTGGCCCGATTGCGACATGCTACAAATTGGCAAACTATCAAAACGCGGACCAGTTGGCCCTGAGCGCTACAGCAAATTCACCGATGACGAGCTTTATACCCACATGACGTTCTGGTGCATTTACCGCTCGCCATTAATGATGGGTGGCAATATGCCAGAAAACCGTCCACTTGATTTAAAACTACTGAGCAACGCCGAAGTACTGGCCGTTAATCAACACGGGCAAAACCCGAAAGAGCTTTACCATAATAACGATAGCATGGTTTGGTACTCGCAGGTACCGGGATCGAAGGATATTTATGCGGCCGTCTTTAATTTAAAGGATGAGAACAGCGAGGTAAGCCTTGATCTATCAGCATTGGGCTTTAAAGGCAAAGTACAAGTGCGCGATCTCTGGAAAAAGCAGAACGTTGGCACCTATCAAAATAACTATCAAACACAAATCAATAAACACGGCGCGGCCCTTTTCAAGCTTTCGCCCATCAACCAATAATTTAAAAAACACTAATAATGATCAACTTAAAGTCTTTTGAAGTATGGTTCATCACCGGTAGCCAGCATTTATATGGCGAAGAAACATTGCGCCTGGTGGCCGAACATTCTCAGCACATAGCCGATGGTTTAAATGCCGATGCCAAGATCCCGGTAACTATAGTTTACAAACCGGTTGTTAAAACTCCTGAAGAAATTTACGACACCCTGTTAGCAGCTAATTCTGCCCAAAACTGTATCGGTATCATTACCTGGATGCACACTTTTTCTCCCGCCAAAATGTGGATTCGCGGGCTAAGTATCCTACAGAAACCAATGCTGCATTTGCATACTCAATACAACCGTGATATTCCATGGAGTTCTATCGATATGGATTTCATGAACCTGAACCAGAGCGCCCATGGCGACCGCGAGTTCGGCTTTATGGTATCGCGCCTGCGCAAAAACCGTAAGGTGGTTGTTGGCCACTGGCAAGACCCCGGGGTTATCAGCCAGATCGAAACCTGGACCCGCGCTGCTGCCGGCTGGCAGGACTGGCAAGGCGCTAAGTTCGCCCGTTTTGGCGATAACATGCGCTATGTGGCCGTTACCGATGGCGATAAGGTAGAAGCCGAAATGAAATTTGGCTACTCGGTAAATACTTATGGTATTGGTGATCTGGTAAAACTAATCAGCGAAGTAAGCGAGGCTGATATTGATGCCCTGCTAATTGAGTATGAAGAAACTTATACCATGGATGCATCACTTAAAAAAGGCGGCGACAAACATTCATCTGTTTATGAAGCTGCTAAAATAGAACTGGGCCTGCGCAAGTTTTTGCTTGATGGCAACTTTAAAGGTTTCACTGATACGTTTGAAGATCTGCATGGCATGGTCCAACTACCCGGTATTGCCGCTCAACGTTTAATGGCCGATGGTTATGGCTTTGCCGGTGAAGGTGACTGGAAAACCGCGGCACTGGTACGTGCCTGCAAAGTAATGGGTGCCGGGCTACCAGGCGGTAATGCTTTTATGGAAGATTATACCTACCACTTCGACCCGAATAATGCCCTGGTATTAGGCTCGCACATGCTGGAGGTTGATGCTTCTTTAATTAACGGTAAGGCAAGTTTAGAAGTGCACCCGCTTGGTATTGGTGGTAAGGCCGATCCTGCGCGTTTGGTATTTAATGTGGCTGGTGGCGAAGCATTGAATGCATCGATTGTGGATATGGGCAACCGTTTCCGTCTGATTGTTAACGAAGTTGAAGCCATTGAACCGATTGAAGACCTGCCGAACCTGCCTGTGGCACGCGTTTTATGGAAACCATACCCGGATATGAAAACCGGTTGCGCAGCCTGGATCTATGCCGGTGGTGCACACCATACTGCTTACAGCCAAAACCTGACTGCCGAACATCTGCAGGATTTTGCAGATATAGCCGGGCTGGAATTTATCCGCATCGGTAAGGATACCAAACTGGACCAACTGCGTAATGAGCTGCGCTGGAACGAGGTAGCTTATAAATAATATAACCTAATAAAAACCGGGGGAGAATAAGATGGGTTTTACCTCTCCCGGTTTTAAGCAATACCAATTAATTTAAATATGAGCAAGTTTTCCCCTATTGATTACGTCATTTTCGTGATCTACTTTATCATTGTGGCCGGGTATGGCTACTGGGTGTATAGAAGTAAGAAAGAAAAAGGCGTATCCGACTCCAAAGATTTTTTCCTGGCCGAAGGTTCGTTAACCTGGTGGGCCATTGGCGCTTCGCTGATCGCCTCCAATATCTCGGCAGAGCAGTTTATCGGTCAAAGCGGCAACGGCTTTGTTGTTGGCCTGGCAGTAGCCGCATACGAGTGGGTTGCAGCTATCGCACTCATTATTGTTGCTGTGTGGTTTATACCGGTATATCTTAAAAATAAGATCTTCACCATGCCGCAATTTCTCGAAACCAGGTACAACCAAACGGTGAGTTTAATTATGGCCATCTTTTGGCTATTCCTGTATATCTTCGTTAACCTAACTTCTATCCTATTCTTAGGCGCGCTGGCTATTAATAATTTAGCCGGTGGCGAATATTTCCATTATATTATCATCGCACTGGCCATTTTTGCACTTATTATTACCCTGGGAGGTATGAAGGTTATTGGCTTTACCGATGTAATACAGGTTACTGTACTGGTAATCGGTGGATTGGCTACCACTTATATTGCACTGACTTTGGTAAGCGAAAAATTAGGTTTCGGTCACGATGCACTTGCGGGTTTTAACGCCATGCTGAAAGATGCTCCCGAGCACTTCAAGATGATATTGCCCAAACCTGGCCCTCATGCCTCGCAGGTAGAAATTAACAAATACCTGTTGCTGCCGGGTATTGCCATGTACTTTGCAGGCCAGTGGATTGTGAATCTGAATTATTGGGGCTGTAATCAGTACATCACGCAACGGGCATTAGGTGCTAATCTAAAAACAGCACGCACAGGTATCCTCTTTGCTGGTTTAATGAAACTGGCCATGCCTATCATTGTGGTATTACCAGGTATTGCGGCTTACGTATTATACAAGCATGGTGGGTTGCAGCAAGAGATGACTTCGGGCGGCCACCTTAATTCTGATAATGCTTATTCGGCCGTATTAGGCTTTTTACCAAGCGGCTTAAAAGGTTTATCAATTGCTGCTTTAACAGCGGCTATCGTAGCTTCGCTGGCTGGTAAAGCCAATAGTATCTCCACCATTTTCACGCTCGATATCTACAAAAAATACATTAAAAAAGACGCCGACGAAAAATCGTTAGTCCGCATGGGCCGTATCATTATTGGCATTGCCATGCTGCTATCTATACTGCTAACCTGGAAAGATTTGCTTGGGATTGGCGGCGAAGGCGGTTTTACATTTATCCAGAAGTATACCGGGTTTATTAGCCCGGGCATCTTCGCCATATTTATATTGGGTTTCTTTTGGAAACGCACAACAGGGGCCGCAGCCATTACGGGTATTATTACCGGCTTCCTGATGTCGGTATTGTTTAATAACTATGCCCCGGCCATATTCGGTCACGAGACCTTTTTATATACAGCATTCCCAAATGGCAAGGGAGGTTATGAAATTCCGTTTTTGATTTGTATGGGCTTATCCTTCCTGTTCACCATGATTGTAATGGTTGTGGTAAGCTTCGCCGGGCCGAAAATTAATCCAAAAGCATTTGTACTAGATACCAAAATGTTTAAGGTTGATCCAGCCACATTAGGTTTAATTGTAGTAACCCTGTTATTGCTAACTGCCCTTTATGTGAAATTTTGGTAAGCTCTTTCAAACCTTAATTAAACCATTTAACAGGTGGCATATGATGGCACGTGCCACATGTGCCACCTGTGCCATTTTGCAGACTTAAAAGTATTTATTATACCAAATAGTATAATTATAATTAACTGGCTAAAAGATAATTACATGCAAATTCTATTACTTTTCAAATACCACTCATGTGCCACTTTTACTAACTTTTAAGTCAGTTTTTTTTAACTAAAAAGTAAGGAAATGTAATTGGCTAAGATATATTATTGCCTGCTCACCATGTATTTTACCGGTTTTTAATGTATGAACCATAAATTAAACTACCTTTAATTAACGCTTCACATTACACTCCCATAGATCCCTCAGTTATGCCCAACAACAAATCGAACATGAGGCTATTTAACGGCCATCTTAAATTGAATGAAATATCGTTAAAGAAGGTTTTCTTAATGCAGCTCAGCAATATTTATTGTGTAAGGCAATACCTGGTTGTTAACCTGCCTATTATGGCCGCCAGCGCATCATTTAACGACCTTAAAAACGCCATACTGGAAAACGTGGATGATATGAAGATCCAAGTACTCAGAATGGATGAAATTTACAGAATTATAGGAGAGGAATATCTGATAAAACAATGTCTTGGTGTTCGTTTCCTAACCATAGAAGCCTACGCTGCTATAAGGGCCGAAGGCATGACCAAATTGGAAGGCGACCTCTGCATGCTGTGTTCTTTAAATGCTATCGAAAGCCTTGAAATTTCATGCTACAAAGCCCTTTGCGATATTGCCGATTCAATGCCCCAAGATGACCTAAGGTTATTGCTCAAACAAAACCTGGACATGGCAAAAGACAGTAAAGAACTTTACGAACTGATTTCGAAAGAGTATCTCAACTAATAATATAATAAACGAGCTATAATAATGGCGAGAGTAAACGGCACAATTTCTCCGGCAATTGTTTCAGAATAGTTCGGTTTTCCCACCGTTCGGCATTGATTTGCATCGCATCTTCAATGTCATTATAAAAAGCATCTCTTAATTGTTTGGCTATAGCCTTATCGTAGATCATGCTGTTAACCTCGAAATTGAGCTCAAAACTGCGATGGTCCATGTTGGCGGTGCCGATAATGGCAAGCTGGCCATCAGCAACCATAGTTTTAGCATGCACAAAACCCTTTTGATATAAATAAACCTCTACGCCAGCACTCAATATTTCCCGGTAATATGATCGTGCAGCCGCATTTACCAATGCAGAATCTGAATGATGAGGGACCAGCAATTTGATCTTCACACCGCTCATAGCCGCAATACAAAGCGCATCAAGCACACTATCACCCGGGATAAAATAAGGTGATGTGATCAACAATTCATCCTGGGCCATGGCAATGGTTTCCAACAAAGAAAACATGATCGTAGGCGTATCAGAATCGGGCCCGCTGGCTGCAATTTGTACAATGGCTTTGCCTTTTTTGTTCTTGGTATAGCTAAATAGTTCTTTAGTTATGGGCAGTCGCTGATCGGCGCAAAAATTCCAGTCGCAAATAAACAGATATTGCAAATAGTAAACTCCGGGGCCTTTAATCATTACATGCGTATCACGCCAGTACAATTGTTTTGGGTCGCCATTAATGTAGCGGTCGCTCACATTAATGCCACCTACAAAGCCGGTGCTGGCATCAATAACCACTATTTTGCGGTGGTCGCGATAATTGGTCCGGTTGGATAAGGCTATAAACCAGATCTTATAAAACGGATAGGCCTCTACTCCTGCTTCTACCATTTTGCGCACAAATTGCTTGCGGATAGAGCGGCTGCCAAAATCGTCATAAATAAAGCGCACTTTCACACCTTCGGCTGCTTTCTGAATCAAGATCTCCTTAATCTGGTTGCCGATGTTATCATCTTCGAAAATATAATATTCGATGTGGATATGGTGTTGTGCTGCCTTTAGCGCTTCTATCAGTTCAGGGAACTTTTGCTCTCCATTCAATAGCAGTTTAACCTCGTTATCACCTGTTAGCGGGCTGTTGTCATTCAACAGTAGCCGGGCCAGTTTTTTGTGCGATTTTACTTCCTGCTCGCCAGTATCCAAAGTTTTTTCAGATTCGTTGACAATGCGTTTGCGGATATCAGCCAGCAGCTTATTATCATTTACAATCTTCTTACTGTAAAGCTTATTCTTCCGGTAATTAGCCCCTACTGCAAAGTAAATAACCATACCAACACCCGGTAACAGGATAACCACCAGTAAGTAAGCAAACGTTTTGGTAGTAGAGCGAATATCATAAAGTACCCGAAAGCAAACGAACACGGTTAATAGCACATAAGCAATACTGCCTAATAGGTACCAGTTCATTGGCCTGCTATCCTTTCTAAATATTGGCCGATGGATTTTTTATTCCACCCGCTTAGCCTGCCTTTTTGAATGATCATATTTTCGTCACCGGTACTATTCACCGGATAGCTTAATGCAAAAGGCGCCATATTGTTTTGCCAACCCTGTACTTGCCCAAAGCGCAGCACATTAAAATACAATTGATTATGCGATTGGCTGATGGTGTAATACCCATCGGCAAAGGCTTTCAGATCTGGCTGTGCTTCTTTAAGCAGCGAATCATTTTGAGGATGAAAGCCATAATTAACAGGCGTATGATCGAAAACAGATTGATATCCCGTATAATATCCTCTATCAGTTTTAATAACGCAATACCATAACAAAGAGGTAAATGGTGCCGGTGTGCTTAAGGTTGCCTTGGTTTTACCATCGATATAAAACTTCCCTACACAGGCAATACTCAAATAAAAACCCGAAATTAAAATACCGATAGCCGCCCATTGGCTGCGATTACGAGTACCCCAAAGTAAATATATCGAAGCAATAAGTAAGCTAATGGTAAACAACGGATCGGCCACGTATAGCACCTCGGCCGAGAAACGGGCATGGCTAAATGGCTCCAACAAACCGGTACCGTAATTGGTGCAGGTATCTAATAAATCATGCAGTAAAAGCTCGAAACAGAAGAAAATGGCGAGCGACCTTACAGGTATTTTAGGATGAATCCACTTGGCCAGGTAAGTTAAAAGTGCACTTATCACTATGGCAAAAAGGAACGAATGGGTAATACCCCGGTGGATCATTAACGCCCTGTCACCATGCACAAATAACCCGGCAGCGGTATCAACATCTGGCAGGTTAGCAGCAATGGCTCCCCAAAGCATGGCTTTCTTACCCAGCTGTTTGCCTAATATCAATTCACCGGTACAGGCGCCAAGCGTAAGGTGGGTCAATGAATCCATTAAAATACCAAAGGGTTAAAGGTTGTTATTTGTTTTTTAGTTCAGATCAATGCTCTTCATCCTTGTGTTCACCTTCTGTATTTTTCTCAAAGAAGTCCTGCTGCAAGTCGTCAATATCCCGGCGGTCGCGCTTGGTTGGACGACCCGTGCCACGGTCGCGACGTAATTGAGGGGCTTGCGACATCGCCTGGAAACCCTGGCGGTCTTCAACCGGTGTTTTATCCTCGTAGTAATTAATAGCGGTTTTAGCATCAACACGCATCTCCAGTAAACCTGTCACCATAATCACTTTCCGTTCGGGGCCTTTAGAAACGCTGTACACCTCGTTCAGCTTTACCTCGTGCGAGGCTTTGATATTTTGCCCGCTCAATTTCACACGCCCTGCCTTGCAGGCATCAGATGCCAGGGTACGGGTTTTAAAAAGGCGGATAGCCCACAGGTATTTATCTATACGTAATTTTTCTTTTTCTGCCATAAAACTATCTCTGTATAAACAGAACTACAAAATGGCTAAATAATTTGCACAGCAGCAAGTGTTTGTTTTAAATTATATTTGCACTAATGGAATTACAAGAAAACAACGACTACACACAAGACTCGCAGACCGAGGATAATTACGATATTGAGATTTACTCTAAACGGGCTATTTGGGGTTTTTCTATATTCTTCTCCACCATATTTGGCGGCGTGTTATTGATGCTCAATTTAAGATCGGCCGGTTATAGGAAAGAAGCCAATTTGGTTTTGCTGTTCTCTGTACTATATACCTTTATTGGTAGTATTATTATGGCTTATGTTGGCTTACAAACCAGCGCAGTTGCTATTATATTTAATGGTATTGGCGCTGCTATATTAACCGAGTACTTTTTTAACAAATATTTCCCGGAGAGCGATTATTACCCGAAAAGCATTATGAAGCCTCTGATTATATCTTTAGCCATTTGCCTTGTGCTTGTATATTTTGTATATGCCTACGCACCAAAAGGGATGATCCCTGTTAAATAGCTTTTTAGGCCATAATTTTGCTCAAAAAACCTTTACTTTGCGAAAATTTTTATCATGTATTTAGATTTAAAAGAACTCATTGAACAAGCCTGGGAAGACCGTGCCCTGCTAAGTGAAAACGACTATATCAACGCTATTGAAACCATTATTGCCCGCCTTGATAAAGGCGAAGCCCGTGTTGCCGAGTGCATTGCAGGCCGCTGGCACGTAAATGAGTGGATTAAAAAAGCGGTATTGATGTATTTCCCGATCATGAAAATGGAGGAAATTAAGGTTGGCCCGTTTGTGTTCCATGATAAAATGAAACTGAAAACCGACTACAAAAAAACCGGTGTTCGCGTGGTGCCTCATGGTATTGCCCGCTATGGTGCTTATTTAGCCCCAGGCGTAATTATGATGCCATCGTATGTAAACATTGGCGCCTATGTAGGCGAAGGCACCATGGTTGATACCTGGGCTACTGTAGGTTCATGCGCCCAAATTGGTAAGCATGTACACTTGAGTGGCGGTGTAGGTATCGGCGGTGTGTTAGAACCGGTTCAGGCTGCCCCGGTTATCATCGGCGACAACTGCTTCCTGGGTTCACGCGCTATCGTGGTAGAAGGTGTACGTTTAGAGAACGAAGTAGTATTAGGTGCAAACGTAGTATTAACAGCTTCAACCAAAATTATTGATGTTACCGGCGAAGAGCCTGTTGAATATAAAAGTTTTGTACCGGCACGTTCGGTAGTTATCCCTGGTTCATATACCAAAAAATTCCCGGCAGGTGAGTTTCAAGTGCCTTGTGCATTGATCATCGGTAAACGTAAAGAATCAACCGACAAAAAAACCTCCCTTAATGATGCATTGAGAGAGAATAATGTTGCGGTGTAATTTAGTTGAATGAGTGAATGATCGAATAGTGAAACACACTATCATTCACTAAGTCAAAATTAAATAGAACGTCATTGTAAAAAAAGATCCGTTAGCGTACTGCTAACGGATCTTTTTTTTACAACAAGTACTTATTATCGTTGCGGAGGCCTTGTTGGGCTGGTTGGTATAGTTGGACTGGTTGGTGTTGTTGGTGTAGGCGTTGTTGGGCTGGTTGGCATTGGGTTAGTCGGAGTTGTAGGATTAGTTGGAGTTGGGTTTGTTGGACTAGTTGGGGTTGGATATGTCGGGCTTGGCGTGGTTGGGCTAGTTGGTGTCGTAGGCATCGGGTTGGGATTCGTCGGTGTAGGTGTGTTTGGCGTCCTCTTTGTTTTCTTTGTCGGAACGGTGTCCTGCTGCATACTTGTTAACGGCCTTTGATTAACAATCACTTTATGATTTGTTGCCATAGCAACTTCTACTGAACAAAATGTCGCAATTGCGATCATGATACTTGCACTTTTCATAACTATTGTATTTTGGTTAAACAAATTAATTATAAATTAAACAAATTATATTTGCTTTAGTTTTTCAGATTTACAGTTAACACCTTTATTTAACAGTTTTTGTATCAGATACATTGCTGTTTATTGCCGGATGGTGTTACTTTTGCTATACATGCGAATAGGTTTTGATGCGAAGCGAGCTTTTTTAAATCGTACCGGGCTGGGAAATTACAGCAGGTGGCTTATTACAGCGCTTATAAAGTATGAGCCTGCCAACGAATACTTGCTTTACACCCCAAAGGTTAGGCCAGGCATCTATACCCCACTGCAGGAAAGCCAAACCAAAACGCCCGGCTTAAAGTTTTTCACCTCATGGTGGCGCACCAATGGCATTGTAAGGGATTTGAAGCGAGATGGTGTTCAGCTCTATCATGGCCTTAGTCATGAGTTGCCGCTGGATATTAACAAAGCCGGTATACAGTCGGTAGTTACGGTGCACGATCTTATATTTATGCGTTTCCCGCAATATTTCAGCTGGGCAAACCGGGTAATTTATAAGGCTAAATTGAAGCATGCCTGCCGGGTGGCTAACAAGTTTATCGCCATCAGCCAGAAAACTAAAGATGATTTGGTCGAACTGCTAAGGGTCGATGCTAAAAAAATTGAGGTGATTTATCAAAGCTGTGATGCCTCTTTTAAAACCGAGCAATCTACCGAACAAAAGCAAGCCGTAAAACAGAAATATAATTTACCCGATCAATACCTGCTTAATGTCGGTACTATTGAACCGCGCAAGAACTTGTTATTACTGGTTAAGGCCTTAGGACAAGTTGCCGATATTAAATTGGTTGTGGTTGGTAAGCCCACTGCTTATCTGGATGAAGTTAAAGCCTACATCAGTCAGCACCAATTGACTGAAAGAATTATCTTTTTACACGAAGTTAAGTTTAATGAATTACCTGCTATTTATCAGCAGGCAAGCTGTTTTATTTATCCTTCGAGATATGAAGGTTTCGGGATACCAATATTAGAGGCGCTTTGTTCTGGAATACCTGCTATCGGAGCAACGGGATCATGTTTAGAAGAAGCCGGTGGACCAGATAGCCTGTATACCAACCCCGATAATGAGTTTCAATTAGCCGGCTTAATTATGCAGGTATTGGGAGATGAATCCCTCCGCCAAAACATGATTAGTAAAGGTTTGGCATATTCGCGTAACTTTGCCGATGATAAACTGGCTGCCCAGCATGCCGAATTATATAAAAACGTATTAAACCATGCTTAGAGAAGAAGTAGCCAAAGCTTTAAAAGTAATTCAGGATGGTGGTATTATCCTCTACCCTACCGATACCATTTGGGGCATAGGCTGCGATGCTACCAATACCGAGGCTGTACAAAAGATCTATAAACTAAAACAGCGCGACGAGGCCAAAAGCATGATCATTTTGCTAGATGCCGACCACCAGCTGGAACGCTATGTGGCCGAGGTACCTGCCTTGGCTTATGACCTCATTGAGTTTGCCGAAAACCCTTTAACATTAGTAATGCCGGGCGCTAAAGGCATTTCCCCAGCCTTAATTTCTGCCGATGGCAGCATTGGCATGCGTGTAAGTAAACATCCATTTTGCCAGCAATTGATACAGCGTATGCGCAGGCCATTGGTATCAACCTCTGCTAATATCAGCGGAGAGCCGTCGCCCAAAAACTTTGGTTTTGTGAGTGATGACATAATTAACGGGGTTGATTATGTGGTGGATGTTGCTCAGCACGATCTGTCTGAAAACCAACCCTCAACCATTATGCGTTTAGAACCAACCGGTAGGTTCGAGTTTTTACGCCGATAATTTAGGCTGTTATTGCACAGCTATTATCACTAAATTTGCACCGGCAGGCTATGCCATTGTATTTGCATGAAGAACCATCTTAAACATCCTGTATTTTCTATTATTTCTAAACTTGCGGGTAAAAGCAACTTACAGGTATATGCCATTGGTGGTTTTGTACGTGATATTTTCCTGGGCCGCCCATCTAAAGATATCGACATTGTTATTTTAGGTAACGGTATTGATTTTGCCGAACAGGTAGCCGCTGCTTTAAAAGTTAAACTTTCTGTTTTTAAAAACTTTGGTACGGCTATGCTTCGTTACCAGGATGTAGAGGTAGAGTTTGTAGGCGCACGTAAAGAATCGTACCGGGCCGACTCACGCAAACCTATTGTAGAGAACGGCACTTTGGACGATGACCAGAAACGCCGTGATTTTACGATCAATGCTTTGGCTATTTCGCTGCACCCGGATAACTTCGGTCAGCTGATTGATCCATTTGAAGGTATCGTTGACCTGGAGAATAAATTGATCCGTACCCCGCTTGATCCGGCGGAGACTTTCTCTGACGATCCGTTGCGCATGATGCGGGCTATACGCTTTGCATCACAATTAAACTTTGAGATTGCTGAAAATGCAATTGAAGCTATTAAACTGAATAAAGAGCGCATCAAAATTGTATCGCAGGAGCGTATTACCGACGAGTTAAATAAGATTATCCTTTCGCCTAAGCCATCTGTCGGCTTCAATTATTTGTTTGATACCGGCTTGCTGCACATCATTTTTCCGCAGATGGTTCAGCTTTACGGTGTAGAATATATTAACGGTAAAGGGCATAAAGATAATTTTTACCATACCTTACAGGTATTGGATAACATAACGATTGATACCAACGACCTTTGGCTGCGCTGGGCTGCTATATTACATGATATTGCCAAACCTGCAACCAAACGCTTTGAGCCCGGCCACGGCTGGACTTTCCATGGCCATGAAGACCGCGGTGCACGTATGGTACCCAAGATATTTGCCCAATTAAAGCTACCTTTAAATGAGCACATGAAGCTGGTGCAAAAGTTAGTGCAATTACACCTTCGCCCTATTGTATTGGCGCAGGATGTGATCACAGATTCGGCCGTAAGGCGTTTACTTTTTGAGGCAGGTGAAGATGTTGAAAGCCTGATGATGCTTTGTAAAGCAGACGTTACCACCAAAAACGAATATAAAGTTAAGAAATATCGTAACAATTTTGAACTGGTTCAACAGAAATTAAAAGACGTTGAAGAGCGCGACCAGTTACGCAACTGGCAGCCACCCATAACAGGGCTTGACATAATGCAACTATTTGGTATTAAGGAGGGTCGGGAAGTGGGTATTATTAAAAATCAGATCCGCGAAGCCATCTTAGAAGGCGAAATACCTAACACACGCGAAGCCGCTATTACGTTCACAATTTCTAAAGGCGAACAAATTGGCTTAAAAGTTGTGGCAAACACATTTTTAAATTAAAGTATTATTTTTGGCAAAAATCCACAAAACACAAAATGGCGATATATAGATTCAAGGTTACATTTGAAGATTATGATGATATTTCAAGAGAGATAGATGTAAAATCGAATCAAACTTTTGAAGAATTACACCAGGCGATACACCAGGCAACAGGTTATAATCCCGATTATTCATCTTCTTTTTATATAAGTAACGATCAGTGGACTAAAGGCGAAGAAATTGCCTACAAGCCGAACGAGCGTAAAACCAATCGCGGCATTGCGCTGATGGAAAACTCGAAGCTGAGCAATTTTATAGATGACCCGCATCAGAAATTTTATTACATTTTTAATTTCGAGAGGCCATTTGACTTCCATGTGGAGCTGATGAAAATTTTGAACGAAACGCCGGGAGTTACTTACCCAAGCGTGTTTAAAAGTGTAGGCGAAGCACCTAAACAATTCGGTAACGTATTGGGTACAACGGTGATCCCGCCAACCAGCGAAGAGTTTGATTTCCTGAACGAGATGGAATTTAGCCCTGAAGATGCAGAAGATTTCTCTGAAGTTAAAGACCCGGCCTTAGGCCTCGGTGGCTCAATCGATGAGGAAGAAGAAACTCATGAAGAAGAGGAAGATGAATTCGGTAACGAATTTTCAGACAATGAGGATGACGACGAATTTGGCGGCGGACGCAAAGGCAGCCACGACGATTATTAATTGACCGGTAAATGAACCTATGTTCATTTATTAAACCATTAATGAATAACCATAAAACTTTAATTGTAGTAGCCGGCCCTACCGCTGTTGGTAAAACGGCTGCTGCAATTAAATTAGCCCAATACTACAACACCGTTATTCTATCAGCCGATTCGCGGCAGTTTTTCAAAGAAATGTCTATCGGCACAGCCAAACCAACACCCGTTGAACTGGCAACAGCAAGGCATTACTTCATAGATTCGCATTCCATTACCGAAAGCTTTAACGTTGGCGATTTTGAGACCGAAGGTTTAAAACTGCTTGATGAGCTTTTTAAGGCACACGATATTGTAATACTGGCCGGCGGCTCAGGCCTATACATTAAAGCCATTTGCGAAGGTTTTGATAACCTGCCTACAGTTGA
>CAHJXH010000026.1 GCA_903644075.1 Sphingobacteriaceae bacterium
CACTCCTGCAGGTACTGTAGTTGACGGTGCTGGTTGCCCATTGAAGAAAGATACAGTTATGGTAGGTGGTGCTGCTAACGCTCCTGCTGCTTACACTAACATCCAATTTGATTTCGATAGCTCAGTATTAAGAACTTCATCTTACCCAACTTTAGATGCTGTTTCTGCTGACTTACGTGCAAACACTGCTAAAAAATTACAATTAGACGGTTTCGCATCTTCTGAAGGTACTGCTGCACACAACATGCGCTTATCTAAAGACCGTGCTAACTCAGTAAAAACTTACTTAGTTAACTCTGGTGTTGAAGCAAAACGTGTAAGTGTTAAAGCTTATGGCGAAACTAAGCCAATCGCTGACAATTCAACTGAAGAAGGACGTGTTCAAAACCGTCGTGTTGAATTCGAACAAAAATAATTAACACAAAATTAGTATTACGAAAAGGCGTCCCACACTGGGACGCCTTTTTTGTTTAACTTTGTTTTATGTACTTCTTTCGTAAAAAGGATCCAAACCGCCCGGCCAATTTTAACCTGAGAGTAATGCATTTCATTAATGCACTGGCTATCATTATGTTCTTAGCCGGCATCATCTGGAAACTGATTGATGTATTCTTTATCAAAAAGTGAAATACAACCCAATGAAAACTATCATTAATACCACTAATGCGCCTGCTCCAATAGGCCCATACAGCCAGGCCGTAAAAGCAGGAAACTTTTTATTCGTATCTGGCCAGATAGCGCTTGATCCTAAAACCGGCGAACTGGTGGTTGGCGACATCCCCACTGAAACCAAACTGGTAATGGAAAACCTGAAAGCTATTTTAACAGAAGCAGGTGCAGATTTTACCAACATTGTTAAAAGCACCATATTTTTAAAAGACATGGGCAACTTTGCTACCGTTAATGAAATTTACGGATCGTACTTTAAAGACAACTTCCCTGCCCGCGAAACGGTACAAGCCGCTGCATTGCCAAAAAATGTGAACGTTGAAATATCTGTAATTGCAGTATTAGGTTAAGCACCTCGTTTGGATCAGTTATTTAAAACATCGGTTGATTATGTTAGGGGCGTTGGCACCACCCGTGCCGAGGTTCTTAAAAAGGAGTTGGGCATCTTCACTTTCGAAGACCTGCTCCGGCATTTCCCGTTTAAATATATCGACCGTACCAAGTTTTATAAGATTCGCGATATCAATGACGACCTGCCCCATGTACAGGTAATAGCCCGCCTTACCCATAAAGAACTGGTTGGCGATAAACGCACCAAGCGTTTAGTAGCCCGTGTACAGGACGACACCGGGGTTATGGAACTGGCCTGGTTCCAGGGCATTAAATGGGCTGAAAAATTACTGGTGGTGGGTAAGGCCTATATTATTTTCGGCAAGCCGGGCTCATTTAATGGCAAAGCCCAAATGGCGCACCCCGAAATTGAGCCCTACAGCCCCGAAGCTTTAAAACGCAAAGGCAACCTTACCCTACAACCGGTTTATAGCTCAACCGAAAAACTCAAAGCGTTTTCGCTGGATAGCAAAGGCATCCAAAAGCTCACAGCTACCCTGCTGGAGCAACATGCCAAGGATATACCCGAAAACCTGCCGCAATACCTGTTACAAAAATTCAGGCTCATGGGCCGCAGCGATGCTTACCGCAGCGCACACTTCCCCGAAGATGCCACAGCCCTGCACGAAGCTCAGCATCGTTTAAAGTTTGAGGAGCTTTTCAACATTCAGCTTAAACTACTCAAAAACAAACTAACCCGTACCCAAAAGTACCGCGGCAATGTTTTCGAGAAGGTTGGCCAGTACTTTACCGGCTTTTATGAGGATAAGTTACCCTTCGCCCTAACCAATGCGCAGAAGAAAGTTTTAAAAGAAATTAGGCTCGATACACAGCGCGGTGTGCAGATGAACCGCTTGCTGCAAGGCGACGTTGGTAGCGGCAAAACAGTTGTGGCACTCATGACAATACTGATGGCTATAGATAATAGCTTCCAGGCCTGCTTAATGGCCCCTACCGAGATTTTAGCGACGCAGCACTATCACTCCATCAAAAGTTTAGTAGGTGACGGCTTTATTGACCTTGCCCTGCTCACCGGCTCAACCAAACAAAAAGCCCGCAAACCTATCCACGAAAAACTGGAAGATGGCAGCTTGCAACTCCTTATCGGTACCCACGCCTTACTCGAAGATAAGGTTCAATTTAAAAACCTCGGCCTTGCCGTTATTGATGAGCAGCACCGTTTCGGCGTAGAGCAACGCTCTAAGTTATGGCACAAAAATGCCTTGCCTCCGCATGTGTTGGTAATGACGGCTACACCTATTCCGCGTACTTTAGCTATGACTTTGTACGGTGATCTGGATGTATCCGTTATAAATGAATTACCTGCCGGGCGTAAGCCTATCGAAACCATCCACTTTTACGAGAACCAGCGCCTGCGCATGTTCGGCTTTATGAAACAGGAAATTGCCAAAGGCCGCCAGGTTTATGTAGTTTATCCCTTGATTAAGGAAAGCGAAAAATTGGATTTGAAGAATCTCGAAGATGGCGTAGAAACCATGTCGCGCGAGTTCCCCTTGCCGGATTACCGCATCAGTATTGTGCACGGCAAACTCCATGCTACCGATAAAGAAGCCGAAATGCAGCGCTTTGTAAAAGGCGAAACGCACATTATGGTGGCTACTACTGTGATCGAAGTTGGGGTTAACGTCCCCAATGCCTCGGTAATGATCATCGAGAATGCCGAACGTTTCGGACTATCGCAGCTGCACCAGTTACGCGGCCGGGTTGGTCGTGGCGCCGAGCAATCTTATTGTATACTGATGAGTGGCCATAAGCTGAGCCGTGAAGGCCGAATCCGCCTGGATACCATGGTATCTACCAATGACGGCTTTAAGATCTCTGAGATCGACTTAGAGCTGCGTGGCCCGGGTGACATTGAAGGCACCCAGCAAAGTGGCGTGCTCGACCTTAAAATGGCCAACCTGGCCACAGACCAGGAACTGCTAATGACCGTACGCCACCAGGTTGAGGAGATCTTCGAAAAAGACCCGCAACTCTCCCACCCGGAAAACCAGGTACTCCACCAAATGCTACAGACTAAGAGTGGTGGGTTGACTTGGGATAAGATATCTTAAAGTAAATCCCTTTTTGTCATTGCGAGCGATAGCGTGGCAATCTCGTCGCCAATGCTTATTCGTTCTGTAGAGTTACGAGATTGCCACGTCGTTCCTCCTCGCAATGACAAAACTTAAAGTTCCCTTCACCATTGTTACTTTGACTTTCCCCTCCAAACCATTATCTTTCCGCTTACAACAACCCTTAATTACACATGAAACTAAAACCCATACTTTCTGCTGTGCTTTTATGTGCGGCAAGTTTATCTGCCAGTGCGCAAACTGATTCGGTAACCCTTCGTAAAATATATGATGAGGCACTTGTAAATGGCAAGGCTTATGAGAGCCTGCATTATTTGTGCAAGAATATCGGCCAGCGGATTAGCGGGTCTGAGAATGCACAGAAAGCAGTTGAGTATGGCAAGAAGCTAATGGAAAGCTATGGCTTTGATAAAGTATACCTGCAACCTGTTATGGTGCCTCACTGGGTACGCGGCGAAAAGGAGCAGGGCTTTATTATCAATGGCAAAACGCGTACGCCGGTTGCATTAGCGGCGTTGGGTATGTCGGTAGGTACACCTAAAGAAGGTATCACTGCCGAGGTAATTGAACTGCACAGCCTTAAAGAACTGGAAACTTTAGGAGCAGACAAGATCAAAGGCAAAATCGTTTTCTTTAACCGCCCGTTCGATGAGCGCTTTATCGAGGCAGGATCGGCTTACGGTACCGCCGGCGATCAGCGTAATCTGGGTCCGGGCGCGGCATCTAAATATGGTGCGGTTGCGGTTATTGTACGGTCGTTAACATCAGCGTTGGATAATTATCCGCACACCGGCGCTACTAACTACGGCACCAGTGCACCTATCCCGGCAGCGGCATTATCAACCATTGCAGCTAATAAATTAAGCGAAACTATTAAAGCGGCTAACGGCAAACCTGTACAATTTTTCCTGAAAGATAACTGCCAAACCCTGCCCGATGCGCCATCATTTAACGTGGTTGGCGAGTTAACGGGTACCGAAAATCCTAATCAATTTATCACAGTAGGTGGGCATCTTGATTCATGGGATTTGGCCGAAGGTGCGCATGATGATGGTACGGGTGTTATGCAATCGGCAGAGGTATTGCGTATTTTCAAAGCCACAGGTTATCGCCCGAGACATACTATTCGTGCTGTATTTTTCATGAACGAAGAAAACGGCGGTCGCGGCGGTAAAAAATACGCAGAGCTGGCAGCACAAAACAAAGAAGAACATATTGCAGCTATTGAGACTGACGAAGGTGGTTTTACGCCACGCGGTTTCAGTTTTCAGGGTGCATCTCCTGAATTTTTAAAACAGATTAATGCGAACTGGAAATCATTGCTTAGTCCGTACGAGGCTGATATGCTGGTTGCCGGTGGCAGTGGTTCTGATATTGGCCCGCTAAAAGGTACACAGCCATCCGCCGTACTGATCGGCTTCCGTCCGGATTCGCAACGTTACTTTGATATTCACCATACACCAAATGATGTATTTGAGAACGTAAACAAGCGCGAACTGGAGCTTGGCGCTGCCTCAATTGCTTCTTTGATTTACCTGATTGACCAACACGGACTGAAATTTTAAATTTTTAACTGGTATTTAAAACTTCAATCGTAGCTTTGCGCCAAACATCTATTATATCATAGTGCCAAACGACGGAGACAGTCAACCCCAGAAAAAAGATTCATTTGCAGCCCTTCGCTTTAAGGACTTTCGCGCATACATCGGCATGCGCTTCTTTTTTACGTTTGCATACCAAATGCAAACTACGGTGCTGGGTTTTTACATTTACCAGTTAACACATAGCAAAGTAGCCATTGCCTTTATCGGCCTCAGCGAAGCCATACCTGCGGTTGGTATAGCTTTATACGGCGGTTACATTGCCGATAAATACGAGAAAAGGAAAATGCTGCTCTTAATATTCGGCGGCGTTTTTCTTTCTTCTTTAGTGATGTTTACGTTCACGCTTAACAGCATGAATGCTTACGACAATGGCTGGATACTGTACATCCTCTACGCCATGATTTTCTGCAACGGTATTGCCCGTGCCTTTTACGGCCCTGCTACGTTTACCATTTATGCGCATAGCATCCCTAAAGAAGTTTACCCCAATGGTAGCAGCTGGAGCAGTTCGGCATGGCAGCTGGCATCTATCCTTGGTCCCTTAACGGGTGGTTTCTTATACGGTTTCTCCGGTAAAGTTATCCCGGGTTTATCGGGCATTACTGCCAACTTCAGTATCATATTAATATTCCTGTTTATCGCTTTAGTGTTGGTTTACAGACTGCGTAAATACCCGGCAGTATTTATCCCGAAAGAAAGCATCTGGATCAGTTTGAAAGAAGGCTTACACTTTGTGTTCAACAACAAAATGATGTTTTACGCCATGAGCCTCGACTTATTTTCGGTGTTCTTTGGTGGTGTGGTAGCTTTATTGCCTGTATACGCCCTCGACATTCTGAAAGTAGGTTCTGAAGGCTTAGGTGTAATGCGGATGGCTTCGTCATTAGGTGCTGCCCTAACTATGCTTGTGATGGTTAAGTATTCGCCCATGAACCGCCCGTGGCGAAACCTGCTCATTGCAGTTGCCGGGTTTGGTGTGTGTATTATCGGCTTCGGCTTATCTAATATATTTTATGTATCGCTGGTATTCCTGTTCTTACAGGGCGCTTTTGATAGCGTTAGTGTAATTATCCGTGGTACTATTATGCAGTTACTTACACCCGATCAAATGCGGGGTCGTGTCTCTGCCGTAAACTCCATGTTCATCGGCTCATCTAATGAGATCGGCGATTTTGAATCGGGTATTGCTGCGAAGGTATTGGGCACTACACCTGCGGTTTTGTTTGGCGGCTGTATGACCTTGCTGGTGGTAACGGTTACTTATTTTAAGACTAAGAATTTAATACCAAGCACGCTGAAGGATATTCATACAGCTGACGCTACGGAGCCGGTAGTGTAATTTATATACTACTTAACGTCATGCTGAACTTGTTTCAGCACCCCACATGTCAGGTGTATATTTGCATAGGTTTGTACCTGTCCTGTGGGTTCCCGAAATAAATTTGGGATGACGGGCGTTTATTTTACCGGCTATTTTCTTAACTTATTTTGTCATTCCGAGGTACGAGGAATCTTCTTCGCTATGCATGTTCGATTAGCATAGCGAAGAAGATATTTCACTGCGTTCAATATGACAAAAAAGGGAACGGTTTTTAAAGCCCTCTCCTTCGGAGAGGGTTTGGGAGAGCTCTTAATTCGCTACCCTTTTCACTAATCTCCAAAACAAATAAACCAGCGAGCCAAGGATAGGGACTACAACCATAATTACTACCCAAAGCCACTTGTTATTGCGGTCGATGTTTTTATTCCCGATGGCGTGGAACAGCGTGAAGATGAGCAGCGCGAGCCACACGATCATCAATATTAAACCTAAGGTTCCTGATACCAGCGGGAGATTTTCCATTTTGTTTATACGTTAGCTAAAGGTTCTGTAGTGTACTTTTCCCCTATCTGCTGGCGCCACATGGCATAGTACAATCCCTTTTGTGCTAAAAGGTCGGCATGCTTGCCCGATTCTATGATACGCCCTTGTTCGAGCACGTAGATGCGGTCGGCATGCATAATTGTAGAAAGTCTGTGCGCTATCAGGATGGTTATATGATCTTTCAACACAGAAACATCGCGAATGGTTTCAGTAATTTCCTCTTCGGTTAATGAATCCAATGCCGATGTTGCTTCGTCAAATACCAACAGATCTGGCTTACGTAATAAGGCACGGGCAATTGATAAACGTTGCTTCTCGCCGCCAGATACTTTTACGCCACCTTCGCCAATTACACTGTCCAACCCTTTATCGGCACGCGCCAGCAAACTCTGGCAGGCAGCACGGTGCAGTACGTTCATACACTCCTCGTCGGTAGCATCGGGGCGAACAAACTTTAAATTCTCGCGAATAGTACCCGAAAACAGCTGCGTATCCTGCGTCACAAAGCCGATCTTTTCACGCAATTGATCCAGATCAATCTCTTTGCTCAATACATTATTGTAAAGGATATCGCCTTCCAGCGGCTGATACAAACCAACCAGCAATTTCACCAAAGTAGTTTTACCCGAGCCAGACGGCCCAACAAAGGCCAGTGTTTCGCCAGTATTGGCTTCAAACTCAATATGGTTTAATGCATTCCGATTAGCCGTTAAATGCTTAAAACTTACTTTATCGAAGGTTAATTTTCTCAGCTTCTCGATCATCACAGGTTTAACAGGTTTTACATCGATAGGGATGCTTAAAATGCTTTGGAAATTACCCAAAGAAACCTGCGCTTCGCGCCATGATTGGATTACATTACCCAGCTCCTGCAGCGGATTGAACAGGAAGAATGAATAAAACAGGAAGGTGAAATATTTACCCGGCGATAGTTCGCCTTTAAAAATGAGCATCAATAACACCACAATCATACAGCTGCGCACCAGGTTTACAATGGTACCCTGCACAAAGCTCATGCTACGTACAAACTTTACTTTCTTTAACTCCAGGTCAAGTATCTGATAAGTGGTTTTGTTAAGGCGGTCTATTTCTTGTTTAGCCAAACCCAAACTTTTAACCAGCTCGATATTACGTAATGATTCGGTAGTTGAACCTGCCAGACTGGTGGTTTGCCCTACAATTTTTTTCTGAATTACTTTAATTCGTTTGCTTAGTAATGAGCTCACTAAGGCAATTACCGGGATAGCCGAAAAGTAAACAAGTGTAACCTTATAACTTACAGTCATCGAAAACACGATAACGAAGATCATACCTACAAGGCTTACAAAAAGGATACTGATAAAAGATGTAATAAACTTTTCGCAATCGAGACGTACTTTTTGCAGTATGCCCAATGTTTCGCCGCTTCGCTGATCTTCAAATACCTGGTAAGGCAGTTCGAGCGAGTGTTTTAAACCATCAGAGTACATCTGTGCCCCGGTTTTTTGTGTGATGATATTAGTAAAATAATCCTGAAAGTTTTTGGCAATCCGCGAAACCATAGCGGCGCCAATAGCCAGGCCTACCAATATTAATGAGCCGTGTAAGCGCTCATCATAAGTAAGGTGCTGTTTAGGCACCATGTACTGATCTACAATTTTACCTGTGATATATGGGTCGAGCAGAGAAAAGCCGATGTTGAACCCAGCCAGTACCAGTGCCAATATTACGATACCGCGATAGCGGGATAAGTATGTTAAAAGTATTTTCATGTTGTAAGCGCAAAAATAAAAAAGGGAATGGCGTAATACGCTCATTCCCTTTAATTTGACATTCGGTTTATTATTGCTTAAACCGTCATGATATCTTTTTCTTTCGCTTCGTACAGTTTATCAACTTTAATGATGTAAGCATCAGTCAGTTTCTGCACTTCGGCTTCGCCTGTTTTCATCTCATCTTCAGATACACCATCGGCTTTCAGCTTCCTGATTTTCTCGTTGGTATCCTTACGGATGTTACGTACTGCAATTTTACCGTTTTCTGTTTCGGCCTTAGCTTTTTTAGCCAGGTCGCGGCGGCGCTCTTCGGTTAGCGGCGGTACGTTCAAACGGATAATTACACCGTCGTTCTGCGGGTTAATACCCAGATCGGCTTCTTTAATCGCTTTCTCTATGGCGTTAAGTAATGATTTTTCCCACGGCTGTACCACAATGGTACGTGCGTCAGGCGTGTTTATATTCCCAATCTGGGCCAGTGGTGTTGGCGTACCATAATAATCAACCATAATACCGTCAAGCATTGCAGGGCTTGCTTTGCCTGCACGGATCTTGCCTAATTCATAGTCTGTATGGTCAATGGCTTTGTCCATTGAAGCCTTTGCATCATTCAACTGGGTTTTAACGAGTTCGCTCATTCTGAATAATTTTTGCCAAAAATAAGAAAAAGTATCATTTAAGCGAGACTGTCTTTGCTACAGTTGCAAAAAACTAAGCAAGCTTTCCTGGTAAAACAGATATTTGTTAACGATATGGTAATAAAATTTAACCATTATGATTTTGTGAGGTGAGTTTTTCTACCGCATAACCTTTGGCTTTGCAACGCGCCACAATCTCATCATAAAGCTTTTTATCCATCGATGGCTTACGACTCATAATAAATAAAAACTTATGATCGGGATGGCCAACCACCACGTACGAATAATCGTCGGCCAGTTCTATGATCCAGTAATCAACTTTATAAGGCCATATAAACTGAGCCTTCATCTGCGAGTTATTGGTACCCTCTACCTGGAATAATTTTGATTTATAGGTATGTACGTCCTGGTCATCACCTTTTTTGTAAGTGGTAAGTACATCGTAATACCCCTTCTCGTCCCAGTTATAAGTAGTAGTAGTTTCACGGCTGCCTTTATCAAAAAATGTGGGAATGGAATAGAGCGAATACCACTTACCGGAGTATTTATTAAGATCTACTTTTTCGACAGGTCGGTTTACCGTAGCAGTAAATGCCGACAGGATGATAAAAGCTAAGAGCGTGCAAAATGTTTTCATTGGTAGATGTAGCGAAATGTCTTTAATAAACAGGTGTAGGTGTCGATATGATAAAAACGAAATTGCTGATAGTGTGGATTTTAGATTGTAATAGCGTAAGGTTGTGAGAGAGATTATCTTCGCTTGCGTCATGCTGAACTTGTTTCAACACCCCACGCGCTAAGTATGCGTAGAGCATAGTTTGCGACCTGCCCTGTGGGGTGCCGAAATAAATTCGGCATGACGGGAGAAGCTTATTTTGTGACAAAGCATTGTCACCAAACCTAACTTTTAAGTCGGTAAAAGTGGCACACGGATGCAATTAAAAAACGGCAAATAACCTATTAAACTCATTGATTATAAGATAAATATCAATATACCATTTGGTATAATAAAAACTTTTAAGTATGCAAAGTGGCACAGGTGGCACATAGTGGCATGTGCCATATATATTTCGAGCTTCTACGGTCAAGTCCGTGACCTATCCTGTGGGATGCTGAAACAAGTTCAGCATGACGGGTGGAGAGTGACTGGTGAAGAGATTTAAGGCAAAAAAATAGCGACACAAAGTATTGTGTCGCTACGTATAGTCTTGATTCCTGACTCTCGATTCTTGATTCCCGGGCTTAATGCACTAATGTACCAATGGCTTCACCATTGGCAATGCGCTCAAAGTTTCCAGGTTTGTTCATATCGAAAACAATGATTGGGAGTTTATTTTCCTGGCAAAGGGTAATGGCCGTCATGTCCATTACGTTTAGGCCTTTAGCATATACTTCAGCAAAGCTAATCTCGTCGTAACGGGTAGCAGATGGGTCTTTCTCCGGATCGGCGGTGTAGATACCATCAACACGGGTACCTTTCAATACCACGTCGGCTTTAATTTCGATAGCACGTAATGATGCTGCAGTATCGGTAGTAAAATAAGGGTTACCTGTACCGGCACCGAATATAACGATTCGGCCGGTTTCTAAATGCGTCATAGCGCGGCGACGGATGTAAGGCTCGCAGATCTGCTCCATTTTAATAGCCGATTGCAAGCGGGTTTCTACCCCAATACCTTCCAATGCGCTTTGCAAAGCCATGCAATTAATTACAGTGGCCAGCATACCCATATAATCGGCCTGTGCACGCTCCATGCCCGATTTCTCGGCACTTAGGCCACGGAAAATATTTCCGCCACCAACAACAACGGCTATTTCAATGCCTGCATCAAACACTGTTTTAATGTCATGAGCATACTGCAGCACACGGTTGTTATCAATACCGTACTGTCTTTCGCCCATCAATGATTCGCCGCTAAGCTTCAATAATATCCGTTTGTATTTCATATAAAGTAGTTTAGTTAGTTAGTATTCTTATTCGGGTGTTCAGGAGAATTGATACGTTTTTCCGGCCATGCAAGTTGCCCTTACTTCAAAAGTATCACTAAAAATCACTAAATCTGCATCGTATCCTGGGGCGATGCGGCCTTTGTTTAAACCGGCCAGTTGCGCCGGATATAAAGTGGCCATGTTAATAGCTTCGGCTAGTTCAATCCCAACGTGCTCTACACAGTTTTGTACTGCCTTAAGCATATTTAAGCTCGATCCAGATAGTGTGCCATCCATTTCGAAGCGTCCGTTTACCATCTGGTGTTTGTACGCACCTTCTGTTGCAGCAGTTACCGCGTCGGTTATCAGGTATAATTTATCGCCCAATTCGCGTTTAGCTAAACGGATCATAGCAAAATCAACGTGGATACCATCGGCCACTATACTGGTATATGGCTTTTCCTCAAAAATAGCAGGTATGTATCCCGGCTCACGGTGGTGCATTTGCGGCATAGCATTATATAAATGCGTAACTGCGGGAATTGGTTTGTTTAAAAAAGCTTTTCCCTCGGCATAAGTCGCATTGCTATGGCCTGATGATATAATTACGCCCTGTGCATGCAGGTAATCAATCACTTCCTGTTCTTGTAGTTCAGGTGCAATGGTTATCATTTTTACTTCGCCTTCGGCAGATTTAATCCAGCGCTTTACTTTCTCAAGTGTTGCCTTTTGGATCAGTTCTTCGGGGTGTGCGCCTTTGCGTATCGGGTTCAAAAATGGCCCTTCGAGGTGCAAGCCTAAGAAATTGCCATTACATATTTTACGGTACGCTTTTGCTGATTCAATTCCTTGCTCAACTATTGCATCGGTATTGGTACCGATGGTTGCAAAGAATCCGACAGTACCTTGTTTGAGTAAGTCGTCTTCCAGTTGCTTTAGTGCAGCAACTTCGGGTTTACCGGCAAACAGCTTGCCGCCACTACCATAAATTTGCAGATCAAGCATGCCCGGGGCAACATAAGCACCATGAAGGTTAATTTTTTCTGCCTCAGCAGGGATCTCGCTTTCGGCTATTACAGCTTTAATTTTTTTGTCCTCAACTAAAACGGCTTTGCCGCTGGTAATGGTACCATTGTCGATCAGTTGCAGATGATAGAAGGCAGTTATCATAGATGCGTCTAAGGATGTAAGGACAAATGTAAAATTTTGTTTTGCCTATTTGTATTCCGGGAACAAGATCAACAAGCTTCTTCTTTAAATGCTTGTTGCAGAAGATCCTTCGCTGTTGCTCTGGATGACAAACAGGGTAGAAAGAAAAGGGCAAAAAAAATCCCCTCGTTTAAAAAACGAGGGGATAAATAAATTAAGCTCCTAAAACAACCCGCTTAAACGCGGTAACTGTCAGGCCTTTCTCAACACCGTTAAGGAATTGGGCAATATTTTGTGAAGGGTCTTTAACAAACTCCTGGTTTAACAACGTGTTGTCTTTGTAGAATTTGTTTAGTTTACCTGCAGCAATTTTTTCGATCATTGCTTCTGGTTTACCTTCTGCACGAATTTGCTCGATAGCAATTTCTGTTTCGCGTTGTATAGTAGTAGCATCAACACCGTCTTTATCAACAGCAACCGGGTTCATGGCAGCAATTTGCATTGCTACATCTTTACCAGCTTCGTCAACACCAGCAGGGTTAGCGTTTAAAGCTACCAATACACCTAAACGGAAGTTACCGTGGATGTAAGGAACAACTTTTTCGCCTGATAATACTTCATAAGTACTAACAATAATTCTTTCGCCGATTTTACCGGTCATATCTAAAAGAGCATCAGCAATTTTAACACGGCTGGTTTCTGTATCAACTTCCAGCGCACCAAGTTCTTCAACTGTGGCAGGCAAGTTTTGTACTGCAACGTTAGCTACAGCGTTAGCAAAAGCAATGAACTCAGCGTTTTTAGCAACGAAATCAGTTTCGCAAGCTAAAACAACGATCACACCATTTTTACCATCTTCAGAAGTACGAGCAATAACAACACCCTCGTTCGACTCGCGGTCTGAACGGCTTGCCGCTACTTTAGCACCTTTTTTTCTTAGAAAGTCAATTGCCGCTTCAAAATCACCATTGGTTTCAGTTAAAGCTTTTTTGCAATCCATCATACCTGCACCGGTTTGCTGGCGCAGTTTATTTACATCAGCTGCAGAAATTTGTACTGTAGACATAATTTTAAGTTATCTGTTGTCGGTTGTCTGTTGTCGGGCAAAAGTACAACCTCCGATTAATATTTATATAAATAAAGTGTGAGCTGTCTGTTATGGATGTATGATCTTTAAAAGACTGACAACCGACAACGGACAACTCACAACTAAATTATTATTCTTCTGTTGAAGCAGGAGTTTCAGCGTCAGCAGCTACTTTACGAGCTCTTTTACCACCTTCGTTGCCTGCGGCAGCTTCTGGAGCATCAGCTTTAGTTTTTGCAGCTACAGCTTCTTTTTCAGCTTCGTCTTCTTTTTCGCGTTTGCGCTCATCTAAACCTTCTTGTATAGCCTGGATAATGATACCGGTAATCAAAGAGATTGATTTGGTAGCGTCATCGTTAGCCGGGATAGGGAAATCGATGTTAGAAGGATCAGAGTTAGTATCCACCATTGCAAAGGTTGGGATGTTTAACTTTAATGCTTCAGAAACTGCGATATGCTCTTTCTTAACGTCGATCAGGAATAATGCTGCAGGTAAACGGTTTAAATCAGAGATACCACCTAAAAGTGATTCTAATTTAATACGCTCACGCTGGATCATTAAACGCTCTTTCTTAGAAAGGTTGCTGTAAGTACCGTCTTTAGTCAATTTATCGATGTTTGACATCTTTTTGATCGACTTACGTACAGTAGCAAAGTTAGTTAACATACCACCTAACCAACGCTCGGTTACGAAAGGCATGTTTACTGTTTTTGCGTAATCAGCAACGATGTCTTTCGCTTGCTTTTTAGTAGCTACGAACAAAACTTTACGTCCTGATTTTACAATTTGTTTAATAGCTGCAGCAGCTTCTTCAACCTTGGTTAAGGTTTTATTTAAATCGATAATGTGGATACCGTTACGCTCCATAAAAATGTACTGAGACATTTTTGGATCCCATTTGCGGGTAAGGTGACCAAAGTGTACACCTGCGTCAAGTAAATCCTGATATGTTGTTCTTGCCATTGTTGTGTCCTCCTGATATTAACGTTTACTGAATTGGAATTTCCTACGTGCTTTCTTGCGTCCTGGTTTTTTACGCTCAACCATACGGTCATCACGTGTCATTAAACCTTTAGCGCGCAATGCAGGTTTCTTTTCAGCATCAAGTTCAACAATAGCTTTCGCAATAGCTAAACGAACGGCTTCTGCCTGTCCTTTAACACCACCACCAGCTACGTTTGCAATGATATCGAATTTACCCTCTGAACCAGAAACCAGTAAAGATTGGGTAGCAACGTATTGCAAAGGTAAGGTTGGGAAGTATTCTTTGTAGTCTTTACCGTTAACGGTAAGTGCACCGGCACCATCATTAAGATAGATGCGTGCAACAGCGGTTTTTCTTCTGCCTGAAGTGTTTGTTGTTGGCATTTCTTTTTTCCTTTAAAAATTAAAAGTTAAATGGCTTTTGGGCTTTGTGCTGCATGAGGATGCTCGGCACCTGCATAAACATGCAGATTACCAAATAAGGCGCGGCCCAAACGATTTTTAGGTAACATACCGCGTACAGCTTTTTCAACTACACGCTCTGGATGTTTTGCCATTAACTCCTTAGGAGAAATGAAACGCTGACCACCTGGATAACCAGTGTATGAAACATATTGCTTGGTGGCAAATTTGTCTCCAGTCAGTTTTACCTTGTCTGCATTGATAACAATAACGTTATCGCCGCAGTCTACGTTCGGGGTGAACCCTGGCTTGTGTTTTCCTCTGATGATCGATGCGATCTTAGAAGACAAGCGCCCCAAAATCTCGCCATTAGCGTCAACAACAACCCATTCTTTGTTAACGGTCTTTTTGTTGGCTGAGACAGTTTTGTAACTTAACGTATTCACTTGCTTTAAATTAATTTAATTAAATACTTTATTATACCCGCATTTTTCGGGACTGCAAAGATACGCAGATTTGTTTAATTTACAAGTACTTTTTCAGGAAATTTGCATTTAGTGCTGAGGCAATTAGGTGGTAATGTTGGTGGATTGTAAAATATATTCGCCAATTGCCCATTATGTATTAAATAACTGATTAGTAAAGGGGTATAGATGTTCCTTTTGCGACAACAAAAGGAACATCTATGCGCTCAGAACGTCATTGCGAGCGATAGCGTGGCAATCCCAGACCTACAGAGTGGCTCACCAAGTAGCCCTGTAGAGTTCGCGATTGCTTCGTATCTCGTAGCATACAGATAAAACTACAGAGAGAACTTGTAAATGATCGCCAGTAGCTCTTGGGCATCGATAGCCCCGCTTTCCGCTTATACGCGCACAAGGCCTTAGGCGCGAGGCCTGTATCCGCTGCAATCGGGTTTAGGGTTAAAGGTTTTATCACCCGTGTGCTGAAATCTCTATAAGTACAATTAATGTAGTAGACCTAATTTGTCATTTAGTTAAGTCACAAGCGGTTGCGCCAGAATATATCCACCTCAACTCGCCTGCGGAAAATACGTCCCCACCAGTTCTACCACCGTTTCCGGGCGAAGGGGTTTGTGCATAAAGGTTACAATATCTTCATCGCGCAGGGCACGTTCGCGGTCATCGGGGTTTAGGGAGGTGGTGAGCATGATAACTACCATGCGTGCTTTCTGGGCATCATCCAATCCGCGGTAAACATCCATAAAGTCCCAACCGTTCATACCTGGCATATTAATATCTAAAAATATAATACCGGGGCGGGGGATGGTTTCGCTATCAGCGTACTTACCTGTATAGGCTAAAAAGTCCAACCCTTCTTTGGCCGATGTTGCCACCTGCACATGCGCGGGGATACTCGATTTCTCGATCACCTTCCGGTGGATAAAGTTGGTCGGGATATCATCGTCTATTAATAGGATACAGTTAAGGTTGCTTAAACTATTCATTTATATGTAGGGGCTGTTATTAAATTTCTATGTTAAAGTAAAAGGTACTGCCTTCGCCGGGTACCGATTCGGCAGAGATTTCGCCGTTGTGGAGTTCTACTATTTTTTTGCAGTGTGCCAGGCCAATGCCACTGCCATCATAAGCATCGCGGGTGTTGAGGCGCTGAAATATCAGGAACACTTTTTCGATATACTCTGGCTCAATACCGATGCCGTTATCAGAAACAGCAAATCGCCAGCCATCACTATATGATTGTGCCGAAACCCAAACCAGTGGCGCCACATCCTTTTTACGAAACTTAATAGCGTTGCTGATTAAGTTATTAAACAATTGCTTTAGCTCGGCTTCGTAGCCCATAATTACGGGCATCCGTCCATAATCAATCTGCGCGCCCGATACCAGGATTTCATCATGCAAATCAGTGCAAACGCTGGTTAATAATTGCTGACAATCTACATCGGTAAGTACCCGTTTACGACCGATACGCGAGTAGTCGAGCAAACTTTTTACCAGGCTGCGCATCCTGGCTGATGATTGCTTGATGAACGAAAAATACATCGCCTGGCTGCTGTCAAAATCTTGACCGTATTCTTCCTCAATCAGTTCAACAAAATTTTGTACAGTAAGCAAAGGTTCCTGCAAATCGTGCGAAGCGATGTAGATGAACTGGTCGAGCTCCTTGTTTTTCACCTCCAGATCGTGCACATGTTGTTTAATGGCTTTTTCGGCCAGCATTTTGGAGGTAAGGTCGTGCACTATTTTAATGAAGCCTATCACTTCGCCTTGCTCGTTGTGCAAGGCAGTAATAACTACGCTGCCCCAAAAGCGCGAACCATCTTTACGGATACGCCAGCCATGCTCGGCAACTTTGCCGTTGCGCGTGGCTAAATCAATGAGGGTTTCTGGCCTACCGTTGCGGCGATCTTCATCATTATAAAATATGCTGAAATTTTTACCGATCACTTCTGTCAAATGGTAGCCTTTTATTTTTTCGGCACCCTTGTTCCAGTTTTCAATATTACCGCCGCTATCAAGAGTCAAAATTGCGTAGTCTTCAATTTCTTCAACAACCTTCAATAAACGCAAATCGCGAAGCTCCCGGTCAGATCGCTCGTTCTGTTCCAATTTAATACAATAGTTTTTAAGGTAGTGTAGTGTTTAACATCGCAGTACATTAAACACTGCTTTAAATATAAGTAAGGTATTGCAACTATATAAGGCCACAAAGTAACTAACCTGTTACCATTGCTTTTTAAACACACAGCAACACAATTATTTGCCCAATACAACAAACAGATTAACTAATGAATAAACATTTAATTAAAAATCACACAACGTGTATACACTTTGCCCTTTTACGCACACAAACTTTTACACCACCTCCTTTGGGTGTGTCTTTTAATTATTGCTTAAGCAGCCTTTAGAAAGCCCATAACTACAATCTGAAGTTTAAAAACCTGAATTTAACTTTTAAATAAATTAAAATAACCCCCAATTAATTATTGGCATATTAATTGCAAACTTCAACTTGTATTGCAGATGCATTACATAAACGAATAAAAAATCTATACTATGGAAACCATCGAAAAATCAGTAGAAGTTTTAAACGACTTAATAGAAATTAACAACGACCGTGTGGAAGGTTTTGAGAAAGCCATTGCAGATTTATCTGACAATGACGCTGACTTGAAATCATTATTCCAGGAATATGCGCAACAAAGCCGCACCAATACCCAGGAATTAACACAAGCGGTATCGAGATATGATAACGACGTAAAAACAGGTTCGAGCGTTAGCGGTGCCATTCACCGTGCCTGGATTGATGTGCGTGCCGTATTTACCGGCAAAGACCGCGCAGGTATTTTAGCCGAGTGCGAGCGTGGTGAAGATGCCATTAAGAAAGCATATCAGTCAGCTTTAACCGATGGTGATTTGTCGGGCGAACTGTCTGTACTGGTATCACGCCAGGCACAGGAACAAAAATTAGCGCACGATAAAGTGAAAGCTTTACGCGATAGTGCAAAATAATCAATAGGTAAGTTTTACTAATAAAGAAGGCCGGTTCATCAATGGATTGGCCTTTTTTATTATAGGCGTATTGTAATCATTCAACTTATAAACAATTATTAACACATTAATAATATACCGCTCAAACTATATTCATAAGCATTTCGTTATTTACAATATACTAATTGCTTAAGCGCCAATTTTAAACAGCTTCGAAAAAAGCGAAGCTTGTCCATAAAAATTTCGTACTTTTGCAGCATTTTATAAACACCTTCATATAATACATTAAGTGGTTATTCTTATATTCTTTTTGGCTCACTGGTTTCTGTCACTGTTCTTTCAAACATTCTTTCTGCACAGATACGCTTCTCATAAAATGTTTACTACACATAAATTTTTTGAGCGCACCTTCCACGTGATGACCTTTATTTGCCAGGGTTCATCTTTCTTAAACCCAAGGGCTTACGCCATAATGCACCGCGAGCACCATGCTTACAGTGATACCGAGAAAGATCCGCATTCGCCTCACTTTTTTACCGATGTAATACAGATGATGTGGCATACGGTGCTAAGTTTCCGCGAGCACGAAAAGCAACTGAAAGAACCTGAAGCCCGTTTCAAAGGCAACTATCCTGAGTGGAGATTGTTAGATTATTACGGTTCAACTTTAGTATCGCGCATTATATTCGGTTTATTATATGTAGCCTTTTATGTAGCCTTTGCTACCCATTGGTGGATGTTTCTTTTATTGCCTATCCATTTTATGATGGGCCCTATCCACGGTGCTATTGTCAACTGGTGCGGCCATAAATATGGTTATGCCAATTTCGATAATAACGACAAATCGAAAAACACCACCCCGTTCGACTTTTTTATGCTGGGCGAATTATTTCAGAATAATCACCACAAGCATCCTAATAGCGCTAACTTTGCTAAACGCTGGTTCGAGTTTGATCCTGTTTACCCGGTTATGAAAGTAATGCACTGGGCACGCATCATTAGGCTGCGTAAGGCCTATTAACTAACCAATAATATTATAAGCCCGTAAAAGCGGGCTTTTTCAATTTTCAATAATATACCCTATGAGCACTTCACAGCTTGCACAAACCCTTAAGGGATCGGAGATCATTAAAATTGGTGCCGAAATTAACGAGTTAAAAAGACAAGGACAGCAAATCGCCAACCTAACCATCGGCGATTTCGATTCTAATATTTATCCGATACCCGATGAGCTGAAGCAGGGTATTATTGATGCTTATAATAATAACCAGACTAACTACCCACCTGCAGACGGCGTTGCCACCCTGCGCCAGGAAGTGTCTGAATTCCTGAAAAAACATTACAATTTAGACTATAACGCCAACCAGATCCTGATCAGCAGTGGTTCACGCCCGTTGATCTATTCTACATTTTTGGCTTTGGTTGATAAAGGCGACAAAGTGGTTTATCCTGTACCATCATGGAACAATAACCACTACTGCCACCTAACTGCTGCCGAAGAAGTACAGATTATTACCCGTGCCGAGCACGATTTTATGCCAACGGCTGATGATATCCGCCCGCACCTAAAAGGCGCTACCTTATTAGCATTGTGTTCGCCATTGAACCCAACAGGTACCATGTTTGATAGAAAGGACCTGGAAGAAATTTGCGACCTGGTTATCGAAGAAAATGCATCGCGCTTACCTGGTGAGAAACCATTGTACATGATGTACGATCAGATCTACTCTATGCTGACCTTCAACAAAGAGCACGTTGACCCGGTTAGCTTACGCCCAGAGCTGAAAGATTATGTGATCTACATCGATGGTATTTCTAAATGCCTTGCTGCTACCGGCGTTCGCGTGGGTTGGGGCTTTGGTCCCGAGAAAATTATTGGTCAGATGCGTTCTATTGTTGGCCACATGGGTGCATGGGCTCCAAAACCAGAGCAGGTTGCTACTGCTGAGTTTATTAAAAGCGAAGAACCATTAAATAACTATTTAACCAAGTTTAAAGGCGAAATAAAAACCAGCCTTTCTTTGCTTTACGATGGTTTCCAACAATTAAAAGCCGAAGGTTTTAGCGTTGATGCTATTGAGCCAATGGGTGCCATTTACTTAACCGTTAAGGTTGATTATATCGGCAAAACTACTCCAACAGGCGAAGTCTTGAATTCATCAGCAGATATCAACTTCTACCTCATTAAAGAAGCTAAGGTGGCTTTGGTACCATTCTCGGCCTTTGGTACCGATGACAGCATCACCTGGTTCCGTGCTTCGGTTGGTACTTGTACCCACGAAGAGATTCGCCAGATGATACCACGTATTAAAGATGCGCTGGCGAAGTTAAGTTAGAAAGGTTATACGTGGGACGTTTGACGTTGTACGAAAAGCACGAACACATATCACAAAGCCTTTGGATTTATTGTCCAGAGGCTTTTTTTAGTTTTATCCTAAAACCAATTAAAACATATCTGTCCAAAATTGTATTACGTATTATTAAACACACACGTTTTACGATCTCTCACGTAAAACGTCCCACGTATAACGTATAACGCAAAAGCATGACCCGCGATAAAAAATCGGCCGAAACCGTAGAAAAAGAGTTAACCTATATCCAAAAAGTATGGCATACGGTTGCCATTGTAGCCTTATTGGTAGTAGTGATCTTGATAGCCAGGGTTGCTTTTAATGTACTGCTGATGGTGTTGGCCGGTGCACTAATCTCCACATACTTCCACGGACTGGGCGATCTCATTCAACGTAAAACCAAATGGAAACGCAAACCGGCCATGTATATATCTGTTGGGGGCACATTCATTTTATTGGGGCTTTTGTTTTGGTTTATGGGCGCCAATATTCAAAAACAGGTTAAAGAATTAAGTGATACATTACCACATACCGTAGCCAACTTTAAAGCTAAACTGGCAGAAACCTCCCTGGGCCAAAAGGTACTTGATTACACACAAGACGATGACAACTCGCAGAAAATAATGGTTACTGCGCAGCACTTTTTCAGCACCAGTTTTGGCGTAATGGGTAATATCTACATCATTATGTTTTTGTCCATTTTCTTTACACTAAACCCTTCGGTTTATAAAGACGGCATTATCTTGCTCATCCCTCACGACCGGAAAGAACTGGGGCGATGCATCATCGATCGTATTAGTGTTTCCTTAAAAGGCTGGCTTAAGGGCATGCTGCTTTCCATGGTGCTCATCTCTATTATGCTTTTCACAGGGCTTACCATTATGGGTATCCCAGCAGCCTTGGTACTAGCCTTGTTTGCAGGTATGCTTAAAATAATTCCCAATTTTGGTTCGTTGGCAGCTATGATACCGGGCGTATTACTGGCTTTAACGGTTAGCCTTAACAGTGCAATTATAGTAGCGCTGATCTACATTGTATCGCAAACCATCGTAAGCAACATCGTAACGCCGATTATTCAGAATAAAATGATTAACCTGCCGCCCGCGCTAACTATTATCAGCCAGGTTTTAATGGGTACGCTTTCTGGGGTATTGGGTATTATTTTAGCCGTACCGCTATTATCAATAGTATTTATTTTGGTGGACGAGCTCTACGTTAAAAAGATCAACAATGCAGAAGATGTTAAGATAGCGAAAGCCAAAGCAAAGCCGGAGTTGGCAGATTGATGAGGTTGGACGTTTTTTGTTCGACGTTATAAGTGAGCTCAAAAGGTTTTACGTTTTACGTTGGGCGTGATACGAAGCTCCATCCAAAACGTAAAACGTCTAACATCCCACGTAAAACCCTATGCCGCCGAAATATACTTCACCAAACTCCTTTTAGCCACAGGTAGCAAAGTTTGCTCCAGCGGGAAAGCAATATCACTCTGCACATAATACACTGCCGGGTTGGGCAAATGCTTACGATGTTTAACCAGGTCCAGCTTTACAGATTCGGGCGTGTTGGCAATGCCTTGCTCAAAAGTGTCTATAAACTCTATGTTGATGCCGCGGTACTTATCGTCTTTATTTTCAAAAATGGTGATGTGATATTCATAGATCCAGTTTGTTCTGTCGGTACCATTGCGCAGGCTAAAGTAGCCGTGGTAAGGTAATATAGGCACAACACCTACCGGGTCAATATTTATATGCCGCTCCACAAAACTATACAGCTCTTTACCAATTTGTATAGCCGGATCCATTTTGCTGATAGCGTAAGTAATTATGCGCTCAATCTCGTACATCGAGTTATCATCCTGAACTATCTTTTTGTAAGTCAGTTTAACCGCTTCTATATCCGCTTTGCTCAACCGCTGTGGAAAGGCCTGCTGTAGCACCGATTTATTGTGCTTAAAATCCATCAGGTTGTTATAATGAAATATCAGATCGGTCAGATTTGGGTACAGGTTATTTTTATCAAAATGGCGGTTAATCTGCTGCATATAATCCAGCAGGATATATTTTTTATGCTCAAAGTCAATACAGCCGTCAATAAACCAATTAATGCCTAACGATTTCATTTTTGATTAACTCCTTTCTGATAACCTTAAATTAAATAAAAAAAGGCATTTTTGCAATTATGCCCACCGGAACACTTTATTTAATACCGGTTCCGCTTGCCGATGCTGCAGCGGCAAAGTCTTTTACGCCCTACCTGGTACAAACTATTAATAGCATTACAGAGTACATTGTAGAGAACGAGAAAACCGCCCGTAAGTTTCTGAAAGAAGCCGGTCTGCAAACACCGCAAAGCCAGCTCATTATTCACGATTATGGCAAGCATGCCCGCAATGCAGATATCAGTACATTTTTTACCGGACTAATAGCTGGCCGTGATGCCGGGCTAATGAGCGAAGCCGGCTGCCCCGGCGTGGCCGATCCCGGTGCCGATGTGGTAGCCGAAGCACATCGACGTGGTATTAAAGTGGTACCCTTGGTTGGCCCGAGTTCTATCCTGCTGGCCATTATGGCTTCGGGCTTTAACGGGCAAAGCTTTACCTTCCACGGTTATTTACCCATTGATAAAGCCGACCGCAGCCGACGCATTAAAGAACTGGAAGGCTTTGCCGAGCGCCTAAAGCAAACGCAATTGTTTATAGAAACGCCTTTCCGCAATAATGCTTTGTTGGAAGAGATATTAAAAAGTTGCAAACCTAATACCCGCCTTTGCATTGCCTGCAACCTAACCGCCGAAGATGAGTTGGTGAAAACCCAAACCATTGCCGCCTGGAAAAAGGCACCGCCCGATCTGCATAAAAAACCAACCATATTTCTGTTATTCCACGCCTGATGAATATTAGCAGCCAGCATACCAAAGTTTTAATAGTAGGCGCAGGGCCTTCGGGTTTAATGATGGCTGCGCAGTTGTTGCGGTATGGCATTGAGCCGGTTATTATAGATAGCAAGCTCGGCCCTACAGACCATTCGCAGGCATTGGCCGTGCAGGCTCGCTCTATGGAAATTTATCGCCAGATGGGATTGGTTGACCAGGTACTAAAAGAAGGCAAACCTAATGCAGGTCTGCAGTTTTTTTATGGCGACAAGCTCACAGGCACATTTCCATTATCAGATACCGGCCAGGGCGAAACACCCTATCCTTATATTTTCATCTACCCACAAAATAAAAACGAGCGTGTATTGCTTGGCGACCTTACCCAGCATGTGGTACCGGTTTATTGGAATACAACTTTAAAAGGGATTGTACAGAAAAGCAAATCGGTTGATGCCGCCCTGATTAGCGACGGGATTGAAGTTATCATTACTGCCGATTGGGTTATTGGTGCCGATGGTGCACATAGCACGGTACGTAAACAATTAGATATCCATTTCAGCGGCGATACCTATGCCCACCTGTTTTACCTGGCCGATATTATTTCTAACCACGATGATGATTATATTAAACTGCATTTAACCAACAAGGGCTTTGCAGGCTTTTTCCCTACGCCTGATAAAAACGGGTTTCGGATAATTGGCAGTTTGCCCCCGGAGTTTGAAGGTAAGGATGATATAAAGCTGGAAGATATTTTACCTTTTACCGAAAAAATAACCCAAGGCCCGGTAGTGGTAAACAAGTGCAATTGGTTTACTACCTACAAGTTACACCACCGCATGGCCGATAAATTTCGCTCGGGCCGATGCTTTTTAATTGGCGATGCGGCGCATATCCACTCACCCGTTGGTGGGCAGGGAATGAACACAGGCTTACAGGATGCCTACAACCTGGCCTGGAAACTGGCCGGTGTTATCAACAATAAGATACACGAAGGCATTTTGAATACGTATGCCGAAGAAAGGATGCCTGTTGCCAAACAATTATTAAAAACCACCGACAAAGCGTTTAATATCATCATGTCGCAGGCCTGGTGGGCACAGTTGTTTAAAAAGTTTGCGTTGCCCAAAGTCCTCGCGGCTATGTGGGCTAATCATAGGGTTAAACAAAGCTTTTTTCAGCGGGTATCTCAGATCGGCATTAATTATCGCCATAGCCACATTAACCTGCATTTAAGCCATGCGCATAAAATTAAAGCGGGCGACAGGCTACCTTACCTAAAACTATACGACGAGAAAAAACAAATAGAGACCGATCTGCACGCCTGGTGCAGCAAACCTGGTTTTACTATGATCATCTTCGGCCGACTGGCTGAATTGGAGCTGCTGGCCTTTGCCCGCTGGATCACCCATTTTTATGGTTCGGGGCTTAACTTCTTTTATCTGCCGCCATCAGATCGCAATCAGCATATTTTCGATGCATTTGAGATCAGGACCGATCATGTAAAAACACTGGTGGTAAGGCCTGATAATTATATTGGCTTTATGAGTGATACTACAGATATCGACATCATTAATAATTACATGCAGAGCACTACGGGATTAATCCGCCTAAAAAATTCCTGATTGACACGCTGTTAAACACTTCATGGCACAATGATTGTATCTGTCAACCATATATAATTGTTGTGATATGGGAAAGCGCATTTTAGTGGTCGACGATGACACCGGAATTTTAGAAGTTTTAACAGAGATACTCTGCGAATATAATTTTGATGTGAAAGCAATTTCGCAAGGTGAACTGGTTTTTAATGAAGCGAACGCTTATCATCCGGATTTAATATTGATGGATGTAATGCTATCGGGTATGGATGGCCGCAATATTTGCAAAAGCCTGAAAGCAGATCCACAGTTAAATCAAATCCCTGTGATACTACTTTCTGCCAATGTTAACGCCTACAGTGTTATGTTTGATCAAGGAGCACCGAATGATTTTGTAGCCAAACCTTTTGATCTTGATAACCTTATCCAACGTATCGAGCTGCAGTTAGCTGCCTGATATTAGCCGTGTATATTTTCTATTTTGCCGTAGTTTTTAATTACGTTGGCTTCATATACTAAAAAATCGGCCCAACGCTTATCTACATCAATCCCATCATTGTATTTCTTGGCAAATTTCAGGAACATAGTATAATGCCCTGCCTCGCTGATCATCAGTTCATGATAAAATTCAGATAGTTCCTGATCAGCAATATTTTCTGATAAAACTTTAAAACGTTCGCAGCTGCGGGCCTCTATCATGGCCGAGAACAGCAACCTATCCACCCGTTGTACACTACGACCTCCGCCTTTGTGCAGAAACTTAAAAAGCTCGTTCACATAGTTATCTTTCCGCTCGCGGCCTAATGTATAACCGCGCTTAATAATAAACTCGTGTACGCGTTTAAAATGATCCATTTCTTCACGCACCAAATCGGCCATTTCCTGTACAAGGTCGGGCAAGTCTGGGTTTTGTACAATAATGGTGATGCCATTACTGGCAGCCTTCTGCTCGCAAAAAGCATGGTCGGTCAGCAATTCTTCGATATTGCTTTCAACCACGTTTTTAACCCAAAGTGGGTCGGTTGGCAATTGTAATTTTAAAATGGTTTTCTCGCTCACAGATGCAAAGATACTTTATGAGAAGCAAGAAACGAGAATCAGGAACCAAGATCGAAAAAAAGAACAAAAAAAAAGACTTCCTGGTGAGAAGTCTGAAGCAGGATTACTGCATTGCGAATTCTGGTTTTTCAACGCGAACCTCGACAGAGGCTTCACGGCTTTTGGCTTGTATACGGGCCTTTTCAACATTCTGTAACAACATCAATTCATCTACCAGCTCATTCACAGAAAAGGAATCCGGCATGTGATTAATTAGTTCTTGAACTTTGTGTTTCGTTAACATATTAATCCGTTTTATTTCTAATGTCAAAGATACAGATTTACCAATATGGGTTAACATTTTCTTCAAATATGACAATTGAAAAACCTACCCATTTTTAATTCTGCGTTACGTTAAAGTTAAGGAAATAAAATGTCGGAAGAAACCTATCGATACAGATTTTTATTCTCTATAAACTTCAATACCGGGTCGGGTACGAAGTACTGCACATTCTTTTTAGCAGCGATAGAGTTACGAATAAACGTTGCAGAGAGCTCCATCAATGGCGTCATGGTGATGGTGACTGAGGGGTGATTAGCCAGATCGGCATTTTCATAGCCCGGGCGTGGGTAAACAAAAACGCGATAATCGCGCAATATCATTTTATAGTTTTTCCACTTAGGTAACGAGATCAGGTTATCTGAACCCATTATCAAGGCAAATTCATGCTCCGGGTATTTTTCTTTAAGCAGTGTAAGCGTATCGATGGTGTACGATGGCTGCGGCATTTTCAGTTCGATATCAGACACTGAAATGTTTTCTGAATTATCGGTAGCCAAACGGGCCATCTCAAGGCGGTCGTAGGTATTAATCAGGTCGCCTAATTTCTTGAAGGGGTTCTGCGGCGAAACCACCAGCCAAACCTTATCGAGTTCGGTATGGTTAGCCATATAATTAGCAATAATTAAATGGCCTATGTGTACAGGATTAAAAGAGCCGAACAGTAAGCCTATCTTCATTTTTTACAATACCGGATTTTGAATTATATAGGCAATATATTATAATTTCAATAAGAAAACAACTATGTGATTAATATAATTAAACCAAACGGCTTAATTATTTAAAAAATCTCTTACCAGCTTCTCTGCATCTTTGCAAGCGGTTTCAAGTTCATGGTTTTTTAGTATCACGTCAAAGCGCGGTGCGTAGTTTAATTCCTTTTCCGCTTTCTCAAATCGCTCTTCTAATTTTTTTACACTATCGGTGCCGCGGCCGGTCAATCTTTCTTTTAACACCTCTAATGATGGTGGCTGTACAAATATGGCTAAAGCCTGATGCCCATACTTACGCTTAAGGTGTAACCCTCCTTCTACATCAATATCAAATATTACGGTCTTGCCGGTTTTCCAGATACGTTCAATTTCCTCACGCAGGGTGCCGTAAAAGGTGCCGCTGTATACTTCTTCAAACTCAACAAAATGCTTTTTGGCAATCTTATGCAGAAATTCTTCTACACTGATAAAGTAATAATCCTGTCCATCGCGCTCGTCGCCCCGTGCTTCGCGCGTAGTTGCCGAGATCGAGAATTCCAGCTCGGGCATTTTAGATAGCAGGTGATGTACTATGGTAGTTTTACCGGCTCCGGACGGTGCAGAAAATATAACCAGTTTACCTTCGGGCATATTGTAATAGTTGAATGGTGAGCAGTTGATTAGGTGAGTGGTTGGCTTGGCAGATAGTTAATCGGCTAAAATGGTCTAAACCTATTCAACACAATCAACTACCACTTAATCAACCATTCACAACTACAACACGTTTAGTAATTGTTCTTTAATTTTTTCAAGTTCTTCTTTCATGCCTACTACCAGCTTTTGGATGGCAGCATCATTGGCTTTTGAGCCCAGGGTATTAATTTCCCGGCCTATTTCCTGCGATATAAAGCCAAGCTTTTTACCATTGGCATCGTCGCTTTTCAGGGTTTCTAAAAAGTAGTCGCAATGGCTTTTCAGCCTTACTTTTTCTTCGGTAACATCAAATTTATCAATGTAGTAGATCAGCTCTTGCTCCAGGCGGTTCTGGTCTACATTCTCGCGGCCTACAGCATCAGCCAGGAAAGTTTGTAACCGTTCGCGAACCTGGGCTACACGTTTTGGTTCTTCCAAAACAACCTGATCCAGATTTTGCAGTATGATAGCAATGCGGCCTTTCACCTCGTTCTCTAATACAGCGCCTTCATCCAGCCTGAACTGTTGAAATGCCGCCATTGCCTGTTTAAAGGTTTTGTCGGCCTCTTTCCATTGCTCGTCTGATAGCGTTTCTTCATCAAACTTAACCACCTCGGGTAAACCCAGTGCTAATTGCAGCAGGTTGCTGGTTGGTTCGTTTAAGCTTTCACTTACCGATTTAAGCTGATCATAATAATGCTTCAGCAAAACGGTATCGATGCCTGCAGCTTTGGCTTGCTTATCGGCTTGCTCAATATTAATACTGAGGTTTACCTTACCACGTTCGATCTGCTTATTACAGTCCGTACGTAATTGAAACTCTTTTTCGGAAAAAGCTTTGGGCATGCGCAGCGACAACTCGAGGAACTTGCTGTTGAGCGATTTGATCTCAACGGTGTATTTGGTGCTGCCAGAGTCGGAAACAGCTATGCCGTACCCTGTCATTGACTTTATCATGTGCAAAGATACAGTTTTGTTGATTAAGTTGGAATAAGTTGATTGAGTTAAGCAGTTGAGTTGATTGAGTTGGATTGAGTTAAGTACGTTGATTGGTTATATACTGCTAAACTTATTCCAACTTAATCAACCTATTCCAACCCAATCAACTATTCCACAACATAAGTAGGATCTTCCATAATATTCACCTCAATTACATCATCGGCGTTTTTGAGTAGCAAGCGGCAATCAGCACTTAAATGCTTCAGGTGTAATTTTTTGCCAGCTTGGTGATACCGTTCTGTCAATTTGTTTAGAGCATCAATGCCAGACATATCAGCTACCCGGCTATCTTTAAAATCAATAATTACTTCTGATGGGTCATTTAGCACATCAAACTTTTCATTAAAAGCAGCTACCGATCCAAAAAACAGCGGTCCATATATTTCGTAATGTTTGGTACCGTTAATATCTATATATTTTCTGGCCCTGATTCGTTTGGCACTCTCCCAGGCAAATACTAAAGCCGATATAATTACACCGATGAGTACGGCCAACGCCAGGTTATGCAGCCAAATGGTGATGAGCGCAACCAACATACCTACAAAAATATCCTGCTTCGGCATTTTATTAATTATCCTGAAACTGAGCCACTCGAATGTACCGATGGCAACCATAATCATCACCCCGGTAAGTGCAGCCATAGGTACCCGTTCAATAACCGGGGCACCGATTAATATAATCAGCAGAATAGTTAACGCAGCTATAATGCCCGATAACCTTGCCCTTGCACCCGCAGAAAGGTTCACCAAAGTTTGGGCAATCATCGGGCAGCCGCCCATACCAAAAAAGAAGCCATTAAGTATATTAGCGCTTCCCTGGGCTATACATTCGCGGTTGCCGTTGCCTTTGGTTGCTGTAATTTCATCTACCAGGTTCAGGGTCAACAACCCCTCGGTTAAACCAACACCGGCCATAATTAAGGCATAGGGGAATATGGTTTGTAGCGTAACTAAATTAAATGGTACCCGAGGGATGTGGAATGGTGGAAACCCACCGCTCACAGCAGCAATATCTTTCACCATTTTGGTATGGATGCCAAAACCCAGCACTACAAAAAACACAACAATAATAGCCACGAGTGATGGCGGAACTGCCTTTGTTAACTTCGGAAATAGGTATACAATACCTATAGTTAAGGCCACTAAACCTGCCATTATAACTAACGGCGAGCCGCTTAGCCAAGCTGTATGCCCATTCACTACCGTTTTAAATTGCTCTAATTGAGCCATGAAAATGATTACTGCCAGCCCATTCACGAAGCCATACATTACCGGTTGCGGAACCAGCCTGATAAACTTGCCCAGCTTAAACAGCCCGATTAAAATCTGAAATACGCCGGCCAGTGCCACGGCAGCAAACACATAATCAATACCGTGCGATTTCATCAGCGCTATAAGCACCACAACCGTAGCGCCCGCCCCGCCCGAAACCAAGCCCGGCCTGCCACCAAACACTGCCGTAACCAAACCCATAATAAAGGCGGCATACAAACCAACCAACGGAGGAAAGCCACCCAGAATAGCAAATGATAATGATTCGGGGATCATCGTCATG
>CAHJXH010000027.1 GCA_903644075.1 Sphingobacteriaceae bacterium
TCTGCGTTTATAGATGAAGATTTGAAATTGAAACTAAAGATTGAGCATTACGAAAATTCTTTAAGATTGCCGTAGTTGCAATTATTGCTTGACAGTATATTTGTTTATGAATCCATTCAAATCCATCTATTTTTATAATATTGCTCTGGCTATTTGTCAACTTACTATATTACTATTACCGTTATTAGTAAAGGGCAAGTTTTATGATAGAACACCTGCTTCTTTTAGTGGCAAATCGAGAATTTTATTTTTTAAAAGGCTAAACCCTGTTATATATTACATGGTAGCCATCAGTTTAATTATGGTTTATTTGGATTTTGAAAAGAGTAAAATTATTACAACAAGGCCCACAATAAGCATCATTAACAATAATTCGAAGAAAAATATACTTAATTCGCCCAATACTTCTATAGTCCAATCATTTCATACTGTTGTTAAAAAAAAACCTTATTTGACAGTTGAAGATGTTGCTTTTGTCGATACCTCCTTTAATAGCACCAATAAACTTCACCATTTAATTATCTCATTTGCAACTAAGAATTCGGGATTAGGAGACGCCTTTGATTTAAAATGTACAACATATCTCATATTAAAAACAAATAATAATATGTTTGGAGGTTCACCTTTTTCCGCCACCTTCCCTGAGTTAATTCACAGCGAAAAGGTTATTCTTTACGCAAGAACTTACTTCAAAAGAAACCTATACCAAAATGATACACTTTATGCCGTTCTTAAAGCTAGTTACAGCGATTACAGACACACGACTAACCAGGAAAGATATTTTTATTTTGCCTATGATAGCGAATCCCCCGCTGTTTGGTACAACATGAAGCCAGAAGAAAAAAAAGAGGCTATTAATTTCATGGCCAAACATCAAGTGGTATTATGATGTATCTAATCCAAATATAATTTCAAGCCGAGTTTTAACTTAGTTACCATATATCAAAACGCGCGTTTGCTGAATTTCCTTCTTGAGGTAAGGATTAACAATGGCATTACTTTCCAGCAGATCTATTTTTCTGCCAAGCAAATTTTCAAGTGTAAATTTAAGTGCGAAATAATTATCAGCATATTTTAATGGATCGGTATTTTTGATGTCTACCACCAGATCAACATCACTTGTATCATTAAAACTATCGCCAACAACAGAACCGAAAGCAAAAAGAGATTTCACCTCATGATTATCACATAAGGTTTTTATTTGCTCTATATTATTGCTTATTACGCTCTGCATTTATACAAATATAGTTTATTGATCTTCAATATTAATACCAGAAAAACCAATACGCTATATCTCCCCCTACTTATTCGCCACCATCTTTTCCTCAGGCAAATTTAAATATCCGCGGGCGGCATTGCTGGCATCTTTTACTACGACTTTGGCACCTGCAAGGGTTTGGCCTTTATACCAATCATAGCCGGCTTTAAAGGCCGCCATGCGTTGCATGGGGGTTCCGTGACAGTCAGGGTCATTAATGGCGGCGTAATCGCCTATACGCACTACCCACCGCACGTTGTGGCTAATATCTGTCCAGGTTTGGTTTGAGCTGTAGGCGATGAAGCAGCCCGCCATGTAATCGGCATATAATTCCTTATATATAGGCATGGCAGGCGTTACTTTCAAAGTAAAGTCGATAATGTGGGCAAACTGGTGCGCAGCCACAAGGGGGATCATGGTAAAATTGCCCGAATAGTTGTACATATTTTGCAGGTAATTGTAACCGAGCGCTACGGTACCATCGGGTGTATCAAGCGATTCCGGCACTGCCGAAACACAGGCGTTGGGGCGGTCGATCAATGAATCATCGTACATTACCAGGCCGGGGTTTATACCGAAAAAGCTGCGCAGCACCTTACCTTCACGGTCCAGCCAGTGGTCCATTTGGGGGTTGCCGGTGCCCTTGGTAAGGCGTACCTGTTTACTGATAGGCGCCGTCTCCTGGTTGGCGCAGCCACTAAAATGCTGGGCTTTGCTATCGATAGTATATAGCAAACCCATAGCAAGGGTTAAGAAAATTAACTTCATGACGTTGGAGCGTTTAAGTTGCTGAAATATAGCATTTTAAAAACACCCTTACAATTTACTGGAGTAAATACCGTGTTAAAACCCTAAATTATTTTTCCACAAAAGTTACTTATAAAATAAATTAACATACGGTTGAAAATTAACTATTTACAATGCACAAATATTAAATAATACTATAATTTAGTTGCATTGCCAATATTAACTATCAAGCTAAATTTTGCCTTTGCAGAAAGCCCCGTTATTATGACATTGAGCCCAAGCTTCCCCATTCAAAAAATATCATTAATCCGCTATCTTTGCGCCAATGTTTATCCATCAGTTTTACGATAAAGGCCTGGCACATGCCTCATATGCCGTAATAAGGGCCGGCAAAATGATTGTTATTGATCCCGCACGCGATCCGCAAGCTTATTATGACATGGCATCCCAGCACGAAGCCGATATAGTGGGCGTAATTGAAACCCACCCCCATGCCGATTTTGTAAGTTCGCATCTCGAAATCCATGAGCAAACCGGGGCTACTATTTATGTGAGCAAGCTGGTGGGTGCGGGCTATCCGCATCAAACATTTGATGATGGGGATGTAATTAACCTGGCCGACATTAAACTAAAATCACTGAACACCCCTGGCCATTCGCCCGACTCAATCTGTATTTTGGTTGAAGACGAAGATGGCAAATCGCAAGCTATATTTACTGGTGACACGCTGTTTGCAGGTGATGTAGGCCGCCCCGACTTACGCGAGAGCGTTGGTAATACAACCGCGAAGAAAGAAGAACTGGCCCGCCAACTCTACCATTCTACACGCGAAAAACTGATGACCCTGCCAAAGGATGTGATCGTTTACCCGGCACACGGGCCCGGCTCGTTATGCGGTAAAAGCATGAGTCCCGATTTGCAAAGCACCATCGGTAAAGAACTGCGCGAAAATTATGCACTACAATTGATGGAAGAATTGCACTTTGTGGAGTTGCTTACCGCCGATCAACCCTTTATGCCGCGCTATTTTGGCTACGATGTAGAACTTAATAAACAAGGCGCACCATCATTTAGTGCGAGCATTGCATCGGTACCCAAATTAGGCAACAATGCCACGTTAGAAGCCGGTGTATTGGTAATAGATACCCGCCCCGAAGCCGATTTTAAGAAAGGCCACGTAAATGGATCGGTTAACATACAGCAAGGTGGTAAATTTGAAACCTGGTTGGGCGCGTTGCTTAACCCGGATGAGCCTTTCTATCTCATTGCAGCCGACGAGGAAAGCCTTGATTCTGTTATTGGCAAAACGGCTAAAATAGGTTACGAAAAAAACATTAAAGGTGCGCTACTCCGCCCCGATCATGCTACCCATCATTCAGTTATATTAGATCAAGACGATTTTAAAGATCATCCCGAAAAATATACCATTGTGGATGTACGCAACTGGAACGAGATTAACGAACACAAGATCTTCAACGATGCGTTAACCATCCCGTTGCCCGAAATCCGCGAAGAGTTATTGAAGATCCCGACCGATAAACCCATCGTAGTACATTGCGCCGCAGGTTACCGCTCTGCAGCAGCCAGCAGTATTATTGCAGCACAAATTACTGGTGTGCCGGTTTATGATCTGAGCGACGCGATTGTGGAGTATGTGGGGTAGGTTTTTGAATCAAGAGACGAGATCAGGAATCGAGACCAAAAACTTAAATAAATTTGTTATTGAGGGATAGCATGGACAAACAACCATAGGAAGCTCATTAATACCAAGAAAACAACACACATTAATAATATCGTAGTGTGCTGTATTTATCTGCCTAGCTACGAGATTGCTTTCCCGAAGTAAATCCGGGACAGGCAGTACCTCGCAATGACAAATTAAATAAATCCAAAATTGCACTTACGACATCCGAAATTATAAAATGAACTTAAGCATCGTAACCACTGCCGACGGCTCCAAAACCATTTATAACGAACAGGTGGGCGAGCATTACCACTCGCGCCACGGTGCTTTACAAGAGAGTAGGCATGTGTTTTTAAATGCAGGGCTGCTACATTACCTGGCCAGTGCAGATGTTAATGAGGTAAGCGTTTTAGAGGTTGGCTTAGGCACGGGCCTTAATTTTTTAATTACTGCCGATTATTGCACCGCCAAACAAATCAAACTCAATTATACCGGCATAGAAGCTTATCCGCTTAGCGAAGAAATGATAGGCCAAACCGGTTACGAAGAATATGTATCAGCCTCGCTTTGGGAAAGCTTCTTAAAACAATATCCGGCATCAATAGACCATCAGGTCGAAATCAACGAGCACACCAAACTGACAATCGATAACCGACAACTGACAACTTTTAGCAGCGATCAATTATTTGATGTAATCTATTTCGATGCCTTTGCAGCTGCCCACCAACCCGAAATGTGGAACGAGGAAGCTATTGGTCACACCATCAAATTTTTAAAACCGGGCGGCGTATTTGTTACTTACGCCATAACCGGTAACTTAAAACGGATGCTTAAAGCGCTAGGCCTGAAAGTTGAAAAAGCACCGGGTGCACCGGGTAAAAGGGAAATGCTGAGAGCGGTGAAGCAGTTGTGAGGGTCGAGTTACGAGTTTTGAGTTACAAACCCAAGAAGCTCATCAATAAAACCGTCATGCTGAACTTGTTTCAGCACCCCACTTGCTAAGTATACAATATACAAATCTCCGACCTGTCATGTGGAGTGCTGAAATAAATTCAGCATGACGTGGTGGAGATACTACTCATTCAAAATTCACCAATCCCCCGTCAAAACTCAAAACAGTATTGAGTATATTTACTCGCTAATTCACTCATTCAAAACACAAAACTATATTATATGGCGCTTACCCCACCTGTTACATCTGATACTGCTGGCGGATCTTTCGAACGTTTGTTGACCATTATGAATGATCTGCGGGCTAATTGCCCATGGGATATGAAACAAACGATGGAAAGCCTGCGCCATTTAACCATTGAGGAAACCTACGAACTTTCTGATGCCATACTGAGTAATGACATGGAGGAGGTTCGTAAAGAGCTGGGTGATATTATGCTTCACCTGGTATTTTACGCCAAAATAGGTTCTGAAACTAATGATTTTAACATTACCGATGTACTGAACGGTATTTGTGATAAACTGATTAACCGCCACCCGCATATTTACAGCGATACTATGGTAAATGATGAGGATGATGTAAAACGTAATTGGGAACAAATTAAGCTGAAAGAAAAAGGTAATACATCTGTTCTAGGAGGTGTACCCGCATCGCTACCAGCATTAGTAAAAGCTGCACGGATACAGGAAAAAGCCCGCGGTATTGGGTTCGACTGGGAGAATAAAGACCAGGTTTGGGAAAAGGTGGAAGAAGAGATCCAGGAGTTTAAGGATGAGTTTAACGTACCCGAAGGGGAAACCATTGATGCCGAAAAAGCAGAGGGCGAATTCGGCGACCTGCTGTTTTCCTTAATTAACTATGCCCGCTTTGTAGATATTAACCCAGAGAATGCACTCGAAAAAACTAACCGTAAATTTATTAAGCGTTTCCAGTACCTCGAAAGTAAAGCCAAAGAAAATAACCAGCAACTACAGAACATGACGCTGGCCGAAATGGACGTGTATTGGAACGAAGCAAAAAAAATATAAAATATTTTTAACCACTGTAACGTTTACACTAAAAGCAACGTATCCGAAGTAAAGAATAATTTTTATGCGTAAATTAATATACTTACTACCTTTTGCTATTATGGCCTTAAGCAGCTGCATGAAAAGCAGCAGCAGTGACTCTACCCCGGTACCAGTACCAACCGGTACCTTTAGCGGCATATTTAGGGTTGTACACTATAACCCAACTACCCAAAAAACTGATACATCTAAAATAAGTAACCTTATTTTAAACATCAGCCAATCTACCGGCTTTAAAGTTACCGGCGATACTGTGCTTTACCATGCGGGCAGCTATGGCGATTTTGCCCTGAATGGCAGTTACATACAGTTTGTTGATAAAACTATACCAACTAACGCAACAGCTCCACTGCCTAAAATACATTTAGCTGGCCTTTATCAGTATGGTTATGATGGCACCAATTTCCAGTTCCAGGCAGTATTTTCTGATACTTTAGCTTATCAGTACTTGCTTAAGAAAACTAATTAAATAGCGTTTTAACTCCTTTAATTTTTATAAAAGCCTCCTGACTTTTCGGGAGGCTTTGTCTATAATACCCCTTACCTGTTTTATGAATATCGCCGGTATATTAGCACGCTGATATATTATTTTTGCGATTTAATAAATCATTGTATCACTATAAACTTTTGATGCGTAATGCACTAAATAACAAGTGCATAATCATCAGCAGGGCCGAATTATAATTAATGCAAAATACCCGTGGCATTGCTGAAGATGAACTGATCAGACAATGCAAAAAAGGCAGCCTTAAATACCAGGAATTGCTGTATAAGCAGTACTATGGCTATGCTATGGGTATTAGTCTGCGTTACAGCTTTAACCGGGATGATGCATTAGAGGCTGTAAATGATGCTTTTATAAAAGTGTTTAACAACATCAGCAATTATGATCAGGGTAAGGCATTTAAAGCATGGCTGCGTGCAATTGTGGTAAATACAAGTATTGACAGGCGACGTAAGGATATGAAACACCAGCTAAACCTGGAAATTAATGATAACATCCAGGTTTATAGCGCCAGCAATCCATCCGGAAAATTGGACGCGGCCGACATTTTAAAGATGATGGAAATACTGCCCCCCATACAACGTACCATTTTTAACATGTATGAAATTGATGGTTACTCGCACGATGAGATTGCCGAGACATTAGAAATACCGTCGAGCTCTTCAAGGGTATACCTGAGCAGGGCGAAAGAGAAATTGAGAAATATAATTAACGCAGAAGCGCATAAGCATGAGTGATAAACTGGATAACGACCTAAAAAACCGCATCCGGGAAGTGTTTGACCACTACGAGGATGATACTGCAGATGCGGGATGGGAATTGCTGCGCCAAAGATTTCCGGAAGAAAAGAAACGCAGGGTTATAGCCTGGTGGTGGTATTCGGCCGCCGCTGTGTTATTGCTGTGCCTGGGCACCTGGTTTTTCTACCCGCAAACTACCAGCCAGCAAATGGTAAGTAGGCATAAAATAACTACTGATAAAACCGGCACTAACACTACAGAAAATTCATCTGCAAATACAGGTGAGGCTGTGGCTGTTAATAAAAGCGCTGCTGCACAATCAGCAACATCCGTTCAAACAAACGCATCGCCAGCTGGTGCAACTAGTGAGCATGCTAATATCGCGAGCAGACAATCTGCTGAAACAAGGATAGTAACCGAAAACAAAACTTCAGCTACACCTGTAAACGGTGCTTTAGCCATAGCCGCTTTAACTCCGGTTAAGCATCATCATGGACTTAAAAATCATCTGTCAGATCAATCACAATCTGAAATTACAGTACCGGACAAAGTTACTTACAACAATCCTGCGGAATACATAAAAACCGATAAAACATCGCAAAGCCTTGCTAAGGTAAAAGAACAACCGGTTACTGTTACACAAACAGCCGGTGTTGCAGATAGTGCAGCAAGTTATACAGCCACCCAGGTGGCTGTAGCGCAGCAACCAACAAAAGCTCAATCTGTTGTTATTCAAAAAACAGACCCGGTTTTACAAATGATTGCAGCTGATGATGCACGCCGGCAAGTACTTGCAAAAAATGCAACCAAAAAGAACGAAACAGCCAAAAGCGACCGGGCTGTAATTATGAGCTTATATGCTGCTACTTATTTTAACTATGCCAAAGGCAGCCAAAACCAACTGAATGTAGGTGGCGGTTTTTCGTCTGATTTCAAGATCAGCAGCAATTTTAAGATTAGTACTGGTGTATCTATCGGCCAAAACACGCTGAGCTATAGCAGTGGCAATATCCCCCAACAAGTGAACAGCCTGGCATTGGATCTGGTTAATAGGTCTCCGGCTTCGGTAGCTACTTCATATAACCTGGTAACTTCGGGTTTGAGAAGTGTGGGCCCGGATGTAAAAAACTACAATGCCAGTTTAGTTGGCCTGGATATCCCGCTAAATATTAAATACCAGTTTAACCCCAAAAAGAATGATACTTATATATCTGCCGGCATAAGCTCAGGGACTTATATTAATGAAACCTATCGATCTACTTATACCAACGGCAATAACTTTTACAATGCGGCGGCAAATAATTCGCTAACCCTCAGCGCTGTTAACAACGCTGTACAGCAAACACAGGAAAACACCTCGAGCCAGCACTTCAATTCGTTTGATTTTGCACGTACGCTTAATTTCTCGTTTGGTATGGGTTATCCATTGGGCAGAAACCGCCTGATTATCGAGCCTTTCCTGAAGTACCCGCTTAGTGGCTTAGGTACGCAGGATATTAAATTTGGGGCAAGTGGTATAAATCTTAAACTGAGTTTCTCTACTTCGAAGAAATAGTATAGTATAACTTTTTATTGCCGGGGCGGGGGTGAATGATGTTCTTCTATTCAAAAGAGAAAGTACTATAGAAAAAAAGCTTAATGAGGGCATTGCCTTATAGGCCAGGCCATACGCCCATACTGCACAGGCATTAATCCGCCGTTAGGCGGACGATATCCGCTCCTATCCTTAACGCAACACCGAATGTGAGTTTACTCCATTTAATAATTTCGTTAATGGCTTACCTTCTATTTAAACCTGATGGCCTTAACCGGCGATATGCGTGTTACCAGCATTGAGGGGATTACAAGCACCAGCAGGCAGATAGCCAAAGTACCTGCATTAAGCAGTAGCACATCTTGCGCCGTAATTTCTACAGGTACAAATTTCATGTAGTACGATGCTTGATCGAGTTTAAAGAAATGAGTTTGGGACTGAAACCAACCTAAACCCAAACCAAACAAATTACCAAGCACCAAACCAACGCCAATAAGATAACTGGCATTGTATAAAAAAATGCGCTGTATAGTCCAATTGGTAGCGCCCAGGGCTTTGAGCATGCCAATCATCGAGGTACGCTCCAGTATCATAATCAGCAAGGCCGAAATCATGTTAATAACCGCAACGGCCAGCATAAGTACCAGCATTACCTGGGCGTTAACATCCAACAGTTTTAACCACTCGAATATGGTTGGGTAAGTTTCGCTAACCGTGTATGAACGCAATTTAGATGGCAGGATGTCATTCAGATTATTGGATGCCTGTTGCAGATATTCGAAATCCTTTACTTGTATTTCAAAGCCGCCCACATCATCCGGCTTCCAGTTGTTTAAACGCCTGATGAGCGATAGGTCGGCAATCACATAGGTTTTATCAACTTCATCGACACCTGTATTATATATGCCTTTGATGGTAAATTTTCGTTTGCGCAAAGGTTCCTGCACAAAATACATTACCATATTATCACCCGTCTTCAGCTTTAATCTATCAGCCGTATAGCGCGAGATCATGATCTGTTTGGTGGCAGCAGCCGAATCGCTGAAGTCCATCACACTACCCGTTTCTAAAGTTTTTTTCAGGAATGTCCAGTCGTAGGTTTTATCAACGCCTTTTAGTACTACGCCTTCAATCTCATCATTGGCCTTAATAATACCCGGCTTACTGGCAAAAGGCATTACATTGGCAATATTGAAACTCTTTTTAGCGTGGCTGATAAACTGCTGATCGTTGCTAAAGGGTGAGTTTTCGTACGAGTTATTATTATCGAACTTAATAACCTGGATATCGCCCGAAAAACCCCTCACCCGCTCCCTTATCTCCTGCTTAAAGCCCTTTACAATAGCGATAGAAAGGATCATTACCCCCAAACCCAGCATAATACCAATGATGGCAATGCGCACAATCAATTTAGAAAATGTGCGTTTTGATTTAAAAGATATCCTGCCGGCTATGAATGATGAAAAACTCAAGTCAGTTTGTTTTTTTTGTACTTTCGCAAATATGCGCTTTTGCTGTTAAATGCAACTATTGCGTTATTATTTTAATACTATCCTATGAATAAAATTTTCAGCATTATAATTGTGCTTGGCCTGCTGGGCAGTGCGTCTGCAGCGCAACATAAAAAAAAGACTACACATAAAAGCAGCCATACTACCAGTAGCCACAAAACGGTTAGTCATCATACTGTTAGCCACAAAGCCGTTAAGCACAAAACAAGCATACATGCTTCTGCTAGCCATACCGTTTATTTACCAACGCATAGGGTAACCCACTTGCACCATTACAGCAGTATGGCAGGCAATCCTATTCCCGGTGCAGATCAAACCGACCAATACTTGAGCTATCTGCAAGGTAAAAACATCGGCATGGTGGTTAATCAAACTTCGGTTATCGGTAAAAACCTCACCCCAAGCCCCGATAGTTTGCTAAAATTAGGCGTATCCATCAAAAAGGTATTCGGCCCCGAACATGGTTTTCGTGGCAATGCCAGCAATGGCGCAACGATAAATGACGATGTGGATAGCAAAACCGGGCTACCTGTAATTTCGCTCTATGGCAAGCACAACAAACCAACAGCGGATGATCTGAAAGGTATAGACCTGATGATCTTTGATATTCAGGACGTAGGTGCGCGCTTCTACACCTATATCTCTACCCTGCATTATGTAATGGAAGCCTGTGCCGAGCACAACATCGAACTGATGATCCTCGATCGCCCAAACCCTAACGGTTACCTGGTCGACGGCCCGGTGCTGGAGGATACCACTTACCGTTCATTTGTAGGTATGCATCCTATCCCCATAGCCCACGGCATGACCATTGGCGAATATGCCCAGATGATTAACGGCGAAGGTTGGTTAAATAAGCATGTACAGTGCAAACTCAAAATTATTAAAGTGGCCAATTATAACCACAAAATGGCTTACGAATTGCCGGTATACCCATCGCCAAACTTAAATACCCAGCAGTCTATTTTGCTATATCCAAGTGTTTGTTTGTTCGAAGGAACGGCGATGAGCTTAGGTCGTGGTACAGATTTCCCCTTTACTGTTGTCGGCCACCCTGGTTTTAAAGGAACATACAAATTTACCTTTACCCCGGTGAGTACGCCTGGCAAAAGCGATAACCCGCCATTGAAGGATAGGTTATGTTATGGCATTGATCTGCGTGATTACAATACCGATGCATTAAAAAGATCAGGCAAACTGAACCTGAGTTGGTTGATCAACTTATACAAGAATTACCCAGACCAAACGCATTTCTTTAATGCTTACTTTACCAAACTGGCGGGTACAGAAACATTGAGGAAACAGATTGAATCGGGGTTAAGTGAGCGGGAAATTCGCCAGAGCTGGGAACCAGCGCTGAGTGAGTTTAAAGAGAAAAGAGAGAAGTATTTGCTATACCAGTAAATTAATATACCGTTATCCCCCTGCACGTCATTGCGAGGTACGAAGCAATCCCCCTGCATACAGAGCCGCTCTGTATAGTTCGCGATTGCTTCGTACCTCGCAATGACGTGCAGGGGTTGAATGACTAATCATCAAAAGAAATGAGAATAATATTTATGGGCACGCCCGAATTTGCAGTAGCATCATTAGATGCCCTGATACAAGCGGGCTGCGAAGTGGTAGCAGTAATTACGGCACCTGATAAACCGGCTGGTCGTGGGCAAAAGCTAAATGAATCGGCAGTGAAGAAATATGCTGTGGTGAATAATATAAAAGTACTACAGCCAGAAAAGTTGCGCGATCCGGACTTTTTGCAGGAGTTGCAAGCGCTGAGAGCTGATCTGCAAGTAGTGGTTGCCTTTCGCATGCTGCCAGAGGTTGTTTGGAGCATGCCGTCTAAGGGCACCATTAACCTGCACGCTTCCCTATTGCCGCAGTATCGCGGCGCTGCACCTATAAACTGGGTGGTTATTAATGGCGAAAAAGAAAGCGGTGTAACCACCTTCTTTTTGCAGCAGCAGATTGATACCGGCAATATTTTGTTTACTGAAAAAGTATCTATCCCTGAAGATTTTACCGCTGGCGACTTACACGATAAACTGATGAATAAAGGCGCAGGCCTATTGGTAAAAACCGTTAAAGCGGTAGAAAGCGACAAGTATACCGAGCAACCGCAAGCGCATTTATTAGACGGTGCCGAACCCAAACATGCCCCTAAAATTTTCAAAGAAGATTGCAAGGTAGATTGGAACAAACCAGTTGAACGGGTATACAACCTCATCCGCGGCTTAAGCCCTTACCCTACTGCGTTTACTGAGTTAAATGGTAAAATACTGAAAATATATACTGCTACTAAAGAAGTATCTGCTATTGATACCACACCCGGCACTTACAGCACCGACAATAAAACTTACCTCAAATTTGCCTGTGCAGACGGATATATCCATGTAACAGATATTCAACTGGAAGGAAAAAAGCGGATGAGTGTTGAGGAATTTTTGAGGGGGGTGAGGCTGTAAGCCGTTCATTAGTTCACTGGTTCATTAGTTTATTGGGAATAAGCACCAATGAACAACTGAACTAATGAACCAGTGAACATCAATAGACCGTCATAAAACATAATAAACTATTACCTAATCAATTGCCTTTCTATTTTTGCGGCAAACTAATAAGCAGATGATGACACCCGAGCAGAGAATTGAGCAGCTTAAAACAGCAATAACCCCATTTCGCGAAAAACTGACCAACCACCCCTTGTACCAGCAAATAACTTCGCTTGATGATTTACATGTTTTTATGCAGCATCACGTTTTTGCCGTGTGGGATTTTATGTCGTTGCTTAAATCGCTGCAAATAGGCCTTACTTGTGTGCAGTTACCTTGGATTCCGGTTGGTAATGCTAATACCCGTTACCTCATTAATGAGATTGTAACAGGTGAAGAAAGCGATGTAGACCAGCACGGCAATCGTGGCAGCCATTTCGAGCTTTACCTTAAAGCCATGGAGCAAGCCGGAGCTACAAGTACTGCTATTGATAGTTTGTTGTTCGAGTTATCAAGCGGTAAATTTATTGATGAAGCCTTGATCATTGCTGACATCCCGGTTTCTGCCCGTAATTTTGTGCAGCATACTTTTGAGGTTATTAATACCAACAAACCACACCTGCAGGCGGCCGTATTTACTTTTGGTCGCGAAGATCTGATCCCGGGCATGTTCATCAGCCTGGTAAAAGAAATTAACAAACAGTTCCCTGGTAAGGTTGATACCTTTTTATATTACTTAGAGCGCCATATCGAAGTTGATGGCGACCATCACTCGCACCTCGCCTACCAAATGACCGCCGAACTTTGCGGCAACGACGAAGCCAAATGGGCCGAAGCCGAAGTAGCAGTTACAGAAGCCCTGCAAGAACGTATTAACCTTTGGGATAGTATTTATACTACGGTTAGTAAAGGAGAATTTGTAGGGTAGTTATATACCTCTTGTCATTGCGAGCGATAGCGTGGCAATCTCGTCGCATGCATTATTCGATCTGCACGGCTACGAGATTGCTTCGTACCTCGCAATGACAAAATTGATTTTTTTGTCTCGATTCCTGACTCCCGATTCCTGATTCCTAAATCTTATTCAGCTCATCAACCAAACTCTTACTCAGCGTATTAAAATAGCGCTTTACACCAAAACCCATTACCCATTGTATACCGCGGGTGGCGTTGGTTAAAAACACTTCATCGGCTTCGTAGAGGATATTGGGGTTTATCTGGGCTTCGGTAACAGGGATTTCCAGCTTAAGAGCCAGATCTATTACCACCTGGCGCATAATACCGCCTACACAGCCTTCGCTAAGTGCGGGGGTATATAAATGGTTGTTATACCAAACAAATATATTGGAGCTGATGGCTTCGCACAAAAAACCGTTCTGGTTTAGCAAAAAGGCATCATCCAGTTTGTTTTGGGTTTTGTAGATGCCTGCCATAACGTACACCAGCGAATTGCAGGTTTTATAGTTAGATAGATAATTAAGCGGTTTTGCAAGTTCGGTAAACACGTCCATAATTAAGCCGCGGTTATTCATCTCGTAATAATCGTGCTCTATTGGCTCAAGCTCCATGCAATAACTCGCTTTGTTATCGGTGGGTGTGTACAGGCCTTCTGCATCGCGGTACACAGTTAGGCGAATGCGGCCATTTTTAATTTTATTACGTGTGGCCAGATCTGTTGCTTTCTCTTTCAAAAACCAATCGTCCATCTGCGAATAGCCATCCATCTTAAGGGCTTTCATACCTGCCTGCAGGCGGTCGGCATGCAGGTTCGGGAATTGCAGCTGCCCTTTCAGCAGGCGCATACTCTCAAAAACACCATCCCCATATCTGAAGGATCGGTTGGTTACGGTAAGCACCTTGCTATCTGCAGGGATAAGTTCTCCGTTGAAATTGATGAAAAGAGGCTTCATTGATAAATGCAGAACAATAATTTAAGCGTTTTGATCTGCAGGGGCGCCAATATATTTTCGCCACTTGTTTAAAACCGACTCAAAATCCTCTGGCAAAGCAGATTCGAAATGCATATATTCTTTTTTAGATGGATGTTTAAAGCCTAAAGTCTGCGCATGCAAGGCCTGGCGGGGCATCAGATCAAAACAATTTTCAACAAACTGCTTGTATTTGCCAAACATAGTACCCTTTAAAATTTTATCGCCGCCATACATGGCATCACTAAACAGGGAGTGCCCAATATGCTTCATGTGTGCACGGATCTGGTGAGTGCGACCGGTCTCAAGCTGGCACTCAATCAGCGTAACATAAGTAAAGCGCTCAAGCACCTTATAGTGCGTTACAGACCACTTTCCCTTCTCGGGGTCGTCATATATCGACATAACCCTTCTATCGTTCACACTGCGCCCTATATAGCCTGTTACGGTACCATCTATTTCCAGATCGCCCCAAACCAATGCCATATATTTACGGGTAATGCTGTGATCAAAAAACTGGCGCGCCAGGTAAGTCATGGAGCGTTCGTTCTTACTGATCAGTAACAACCCCGAGGTATCTTTATCAATCCGGTGCACCAATCCCGGCCTGCCATCATTACCCGGCAACTGCGGTAACTGCTGGAAGTGATATACCAATCCATTAACCAGCGTACCTGTATAATTATTATAACCCGGGTGCACAACCATACCCGCAGGTTTGTTAATTACCAGCAGGTCGTCATCCTCATAAACAATATTAAGTGGGATATTTTCGGGATAAACCTCGGTATCGCGCGGCGGGTGCGGCAATACCACCGATATTACATCATTGGGTTTTACCCTGTAGCTCGATTTAATTTCTTTCTGATTAACCAGTACGTTACCCTGCTCAATCGCATTTTGCACACGGTTACGGGTAGCGTTTTCAATGCGCGACATTAAAAACTTGTCCACACGCAAAAGCGACTGGCCCTTGTCAACTATAATCCGAAAGTGCTCATACAAATCCTGTTCGTCCTGTTCGTACGAGTCTATTTCCTCTGTCATTACTGCAAAAATACTCGTTTTTTGATAAGTACCTATTATCAGGCTTTTCACAATAAAATTACCCTTGCGCCTTTTTTAACCGAACGTTAAATAACGTTAAACTTTAGGTATGTAAATACGTTATTCTTATATAACCCCTAACATAATGAAAAACAGAATTTTAGCCCTTACTGCTTTCTTTTTATTAGCCGCAAGTATTACAAAAGCGCAAAGTGGATTCGATCAATTATTAAAGTCAGGCCCGGCGGATGCCACCAAATTGATTGACGCCTACGGCAGGCCATTATTTAAAGGGCTTGGCTTAGGCATGAACAGCGGCTGGACCAACACCGCGCAAACCAACGGTCTACTACATTTCGATCTGCGGATTACGGGCACGGCGGTTTTCGTTCCTCAATCAGACCGCACGTTTGATGTTACCAAGATAGGCCTTTCTAATACCATAAGGCCCGATAATCCCTCCAACATTCTTACCCCAACCTTTAGCGGTAACACTAAAACCGATGGCCCATTAATGAACATTTATGACAATAATGGCAATAAGATAACGTCATTTAACTTACCAAGCGGCCAGTTATCATCAGTGGTACCCGCACCACAACTACAGCTTACCGTAGGCCTTATTCAAAACACTGATGTTACAATTAGGGCTATCCCCAAAGTAAAGGTGAGTGATGATATTGGTTCTATCTCCATGATTGGTTTCGGTATTAAGTACAACCTGATGAAAGATTTTTTTGGATCGGCCGGGGCCGTTGTCCCATTCGACCTTGCCTTGGCTTTTAGTTATAACAAGCTTAATTATAATAAGTCGCTCAATGTGCAACCAGAAGATGGTGCCCAACCAGTCAACGCACAACAGTCGACAGACTTTAGCAACCAGTCTCTAGAAGGTCATGTGAACAGCTTTTTGTTCGAAGCTATTTTCTCTAAACAGATCTTATTTTTTACGCCTTACATCGCGGCAGGATACAACACGGCTAAAACCGATGTAAGTTTAATTGGTAATTATCCCATAACCTCGGACTTTGTACCAATTGTAAACCAAAAATTTTATACTACTTATACTAACCCCGTAACCATAAACGAGCGGAGTGTAAATGGCATGAGTGCCGAAATTGGTTTCCAGCTTAAACTGCCTATCTTTAGGTTTTATGCCTCGTATGGTGTAGCAGCCAGCTATAGCATGGTAAATGCGGGTATAGGTTTCGGTATATAGGACAATATGATATTTGATTTAGAGATTTACAGCCCGGTTCAGCAAATTAAGCACCTTTTGTTTGATGAAAAGGGCTTGCAGGTTTTCATCAAACGCGATGATATGATACACCCGGTTATATCGGGCAATAAATGGCGTAAATTAAAATACACACTGGCCAATGCGCACAATGCCGGTAAAACTCATCTTATAACTTTTGGCGGGGCTTACTCCAATCATTTACTGGCTACGGCAGCAGCGGCCGCCAAATTTGGCTTTAAATCAACAGGTTTTGTGCGGGGCGAAGAGGTAACTAATGACACCCTGTTTCTTTGCACTCTGCATGGCATGCAACTGATATTTGTTGACCGGGAAAGCTATCGCGATAAACAGGCTTTATTTGATCAGCATTTCAGCAACGATGCTTCAGCTTATTTTATTGATGAAGGCGGTGCATCGGCAGCAGCAGCACAAGGATGCAGTGAACTGGTAGCCGAACTCCTCCAAACCTACGATCACCTTTTCTGCGCATGCGGAACGGGCACTACAGCAGCAGGTATATTAAACGGCTTACAACATCTGCAAACGCTTTTCCACGCTGTACCTGTACTAAAACAAGGCGAATTTATTGTCGATGAAATTAAGCAGTACACCACGCATAACCCCATGTATGAGCTGCATACTCAATACCATTTTGGCGGCTATGCCAAAACTACGCCAGAGCTGATTGATTTTATCAAGCAATTTATTGCCTCAACCGGCATACTGATTGAACCTGTGTATACCGGCAAAATGATGTACGCCTTATTCGATCTGGCCCGTAAAAATTATTTTAAACCGGGCAGCAGTATTTTGGCTGTGCATACCGGTGGATTGATTGGGTTGTTGGGGATGAAGGAGAAGTTTTTTATTTAGAATCAAGACTACTCTTTATTGTTCCGCCGACATGCTGATTTATTTCAGCACCCCACGGGACAGGTTGTAATACAGGATTTACATAACTAAAAGAAGTCGACGCTATCTTTTGTAATTTTATATTTCAAATTTAAAGTGTCCATTTTATCAATTGTGAAGAAACGAAGTTCAACAGCGTCAATTGACTCAGCGCTTTCTTTTAATGCGACATCAATAACTATTGCTCCAAGTAGGCAATTACCAATTAGTAATTCATTCTTAATATGTTTCTCAAGTAAGTTGACCAAACTTAAAGAGGTAGGAGAATCACTTTCATCTTCTACATAAGCTGAAAGTGGTTTTATATCATATTGCTTGTCTATGCATGTTCCAAATGGAAAAAATCCACCGCTATCCAACAGAAACAATCGTACTTGCTCTTTAATTATTTCAATTAAGACTTCTCTATTTTCCATGTTGAAAGGTTTTTAGATTTATGGCTAAGATAATAGAATTACCTAATTTCACACTTAGCAAGTGGGGTGCTGAAATAAATTCAGCATGACGAGGTGGGTGGCCTTTATAAAACTAAAGTTGACTGCCACTGCTGCTAACTCCTGCTACTTTCACTCCCCCTTTAGGGGGCTGGGGGGCTAAACCATTTCCCTCTTCAGTCCAAAAACCAACTTTAAACATTTTAAACATACTTTTCATACAAAGGGTTCAAAAAAGGCCTAAATAGTTTATTTGGAGGGTTTTTGTTAGATTTGTATATAAGCCATTACCTATGGAAACTATGTCAATAACACCACAAAACGTTCAAGCTACTTTAAGCAAGCATATCCTGGCCGATGGGTTCGACCTTACTTTTGATATGGAAAAAAGCCAGGGCGTTTACATCTATGATTCGAAATACGACCGTACCCTGCTCGACTTTTTCACCTGCTTTGCATCTGTCCCCCTGGGTTATAATCATCCTAAGATGCTCAATGATGAGGCCTTTAAAAAAGACCTGCTATTGGCCGCCTTAACCAACCCATCAAACTCGGATATTTATACTGAGCAGTACGCTCATTTCTTAGAAGTGTTTGATCAGGTAGGTATACCTGAGTATCTCCCACACGCTTTCTTTATCTCTGGCGGTGGTTTAGCGATTGAAAACGCACTTAAAACCGCGATGGACTGGAAAGTGCAAAAGAACTTTGCTAAAGGTTACCAGGTTGAAAAAGGGTTCAAGGTGATCCATTTCGAGCATGCTTTTCATGGCCGTACCGGGTATACCATGAGTTTAACTAATACCCAACCGGTAAAAACCCGCTGGTTTGCCAAATTCGACTGGCCGCGTGTTAGTACACCATATATTCATTTTGATGAATTTAAATCGAACCCTGAAGAATTATATCAACGAGAGTCCCAGTCTATCGCCCAGATAGAAAAAGCATTCCAGGATAATAAGGATGATATCTGCGCTATTATTATCGAACCTATCCAATCAGAAGGCGGCGATAACCATATCCGCAAGGAATTTTTAGAACAACTGCGCAAACTGGCCGACGAATATGAAGCCATGCTGATTTATGACGAGGTACAAACCGGCGTTGGCTTAACCGGCAAATTTTGGTGCCACGAACATTTCGGCGAAAATGCTCGGCCTGATATTATTGCCTTCGGTAAAAAAATGCAGGTATGTGGTATATTGGTTAGCCGACGGGTTGAGGAGAACCGTGATAATGTGTTCACAGTATCATCGCGTATTAATTCTACCTGGGGAGGTAACTTAACAGATATGGTTCGATCGGCCAAAATATTAGAAATTATTGCAGAAGATAATCTATGCGATCAGGCAGCTCAGACCGGGCAATATCTGCAAGACCAATTAGTGGCCTTAAGCCATACTACAAACCTCATTTCTAATATCCGCGGCAAAGGCTTACTCACCGCATTCGACTTCCCGGATAGTGATATTCGCAATAGTTTTATAAATATGGGATTAGAAAATAATACTATGTTTTTGGGTTGCGGCGAAAAAAGCATCCGCTTTAGGCCCGCACTTATTATGCAGAAAACTCATATCGATGATGGTATAAAAACCATGTTTCACATACTTAAACGTTTGTAATTTGTAATAATGTTGCTACACGTGTCTTTTTAACACGCCCATGAGAATCTTTTTAACACTCAGATACTATTATTGCCGTTTATCGTTTATTACTATAAACAATAATATTTTTTGATAGGGGGTAATATTGGGCTACTGTTAAAAGTGCTCAAATATTACAATTTTTAAATAGGGTTCTAAAACGTATATGAGCAAACACACTGACAAACTAAAACGACAGCTACTGGAAATATCAGAAGTTGTAAATTCATTTCAATCTGAAGCTGTACAATTACGCATTGTTGAGAAGCTGTTAGACTCGATGATAGAGAACGACAGGAACGAAAACGAGGGCTATGATAACCCAAACAGAAGGCTTCATAGAACAGAGAACGGTGAAGAAATAAGCTACGCACCAGCCAAAAAGAAACCAGGCGCTACGAAAATTCTATATCAATTATTAAGCAGCGATTTCTTTGCGGAAGCACGCTCAATTTCATCAATTGCAGAATATTGCCGCGAACACTTTAATACCGACTTTAAAACATCCGAGTTATCAGGAATATTATTAAAACTGTCTAACGAAAACAAACTCATCCGCCAGCGAAGCCAGGACAATAATAGATTTGAGTATATCAAGTCATAAAAAAGAAAGCCTCCAGATTTCATCTGGAGGCTTTCTTTTTTATGGGTAATTGGTTGATTGAGTTAAGCGGTTGATTAGTCCTTGTCCTCAACTTAATCAACCACCCACTTAATCAACTACTCACAATTCACCAAATGACTATGGAATTTGAACATCTTCTAAAACAGGTGGAATTCATCTACGAGATTGACAAAGTAAAATACATCCTTCGAAAAACCAGGCTTTTTAATAGTGAGCGAAATGAGAATGATGCTGAGCATAGCTGGCACCTGGCTATTATGGCACTCATACTTTCTGAACATGCCAATGAACCTGTAGACATTTTGAAAGTGGTAAAAATGCTGCTTATACATGATGTGGTTGAAATTGATGCCGGGGATATTTTCCTTTATGATTCTGTTTTAAACCATACCAATACCCTTACCGAACAAAAGGCAGCAGAAAGGATCTTTGGCCTCCTGCCAGCCGAACAGGCTAAAGAATATATAGCTACATGGGAAGAATTTGAAGACTCAAAAACACCAGAAGCCAAATTTGCGCGTGCCATGGATAGGCTGGAACCATTATTGCAAAACGTATCTAACAACGGCGGCACCTGGAAAGAGTTTAACGTGAGCTATGAACAAGTGATGGCAAAGAAAAGCGTGATCAAAGATGGCTCTGAAACCCTCTGGAAATTCGCCAATAAACTAATTGATGAGAGTGTTGAGAAAGGTATTCTTCATAAGGGTGAATAGTTGACTGAGTTAAGTGGTTGATTAGTTTTCACAATTAGAACCACTCACATAATCAACTATCACCATTCACTTTTATCTCAAATCAAATAGACTATCTACCCCCAATAAACTCCGGCTTGTAAAACCTTCGGCAAATTTAGCACCGATACTTTTGCCAAACTCGCGGGCACGGGCTTCTGTAACCATTATAAATTCGGGCGATGATATATAGGTTTGCGGCTCGTCTCCCCACCCGGGGTTATGGAACTGCGAACCGTAGGCATAAATGCTGGCAATTTTCTGGTCCCAGTATTCGGTAACATCAACTAGTATATCGGGCTTAATGTAGCGGTCTTGTATAAAGTGCAATACCTGTTTAGGTCGCCACTCCTGCTGGATTTCACCGTCAAGTGTGGTTTCAATTTTACGCAGTCCGGCTAAAAAAGAGGCATCCTCTATCAGCTGATTTGCACGGCCATGATCAGGGTGACGGTCGTGATAGGCATTGCCAATTATTATTTCGGGCTGATACTTGCGGATAACTTCAATTATCTGCAACTGATACTCTTTAGTATTGCTAAAAAAACCATCGGGCATACGCAGGTTTTCCCTGATGGTTAGGCCTAATATTTCACTTGCAGCAGCAGCTTCCTTATCCCTTATTTCTGCCGATCCACGGGTACCCAGTTCACCTCGGGTTAAATCAACCACGCCAACCTTGTAGCCCATGGCCAGGTGTTTTAATATGGTACCACCACAACCCAATTCAGCGTCATCGGGGTGTACGGCTAAAACAAGTATATCTAACTTAGTCATATAAGAAATTCAAATTATTGGGCCAGCAATTGTGCAATCTTCTTCTTCACCTTAGATGTGCCGGGCTTGGTAAAAGGATAAAAGAAATCAACCACCTTACCATTTTTATCAATCAGGTATTTGTGGAAGTTCCACCTTGGGGCAGCGTTTACTTTTCCGTTCTGCTTTTTATCTGCCAGAAATTGATACAGCGGGTCGGCATAGGGGCCTCTTACGCGTATTTTATCAAACAACGGATAGTTGGTATCAAAACGTTCGCAAAAGGTGGCAATAGCTTCACCCTCTAAAGGTTCCTGCCCGCCAAAATCGTTAGATGGGAATGCCAGAATTTCGAAATCTTTACCTAATAAAGACTTTTTAAGCTCTACCAAATCGGCCAATTGCGGTGTAAAACCACATTGTGAGGCTGTATTAACGATCAATAAAACTTTGTTTTGGTAGCGATCGAGGCTTACTTCTTCTCCATTTAGCTGTTTAACGCTAAACTGGTAGATATTTTGGTTGTCCATTAGTACAAAGATGAGGTATAACCTGCTTCGTGCAAAATGGTTTCTATATCGCGTTCGGTAGTTGGGTCGTATTCTTCTTTTAAATTATGCCCAAAAATACGGGCCACAGACTGGTACATAAAGGCATGGAAACCGCCTTTTAAATCCTTCGCCATAGCAAAACTGGTGCTATGTGTTTCGCGGCTTACCAGTTTAATTAAAACTTCGCCCTGCGTAATGCTCAAATTCTTAATCTGTGTATTGAAAAGATTTTTAATCTGGTCTTCACACAGTTTAATCATCTCTTTTTGCTTGCTTTTGTCGGATGTTGAAGCCAGATCGCGCTGTAACTGGGCATAACGTTCGCCTGCATATTTAGCGTAAGGCAGCACTTTCATTACATTATATCTTAAGCGGTAATAAGCTTGCCTATCAGCCTCACTGGCAAAAATGCGGGTATCAACAATCTTAATTTCAGGCGTAACAACCCAGGGCACCAATTCACCGTCGAGTACCGTCATATATGTTTTTACTGTATCATTTTTTCCTAATTTAGGGCGAGGCAAGTCAGTTTGTGCATTACAAACAACCGCAAAACCACACATCAGAAGTAAAAAAGCAAAAAATTTCATATATTTACTATTAACAAAATTAATGCAATTTTTTTGTGATTTTCAACATAACCTATAATTATTTTTTGTGTTACCTGTTATATATTAGGAGCTGCGCCGTATTATGAAAGAATTAGTGATTGACCTGGAAGCGGAGAAAAATGAGATTCTGAAAAGATACCGTGCCCTGCTGCGTGCCTGTAAGCCTACCATGCAAAAAGGCGACAAACGCCTCATCCGCCTTGCATTTGATATGGCGCTGGAGAGCCACAAGGATATGCGCCGTAAATCTGGCGAACCATATATTTACCATCCAATTGCCGTTGCACAAATAGCTGCCGAAGAAATTGGATTGGGTACTACCTCCATAGTGTGTGCTTTACTGCACGATGTGGTTGAAGATACCGATGTAAGTTTAGATGATATTGAACGTGAGTTTGGTAAAAAGGTAGCTAAGATCATCGACGGGCTGACCAAGATTTCGGGTGTATTTGATACCAATAGCTCGTTACAGGCCGAAAATTTCCGCAAGATGCTGCTTACCCTGGCAGATGATGTACGGGTAATTTTAATAAAGCTTGCCGATCGCCTCCATAACATGCGCACCATGGAGTTTATGCCGCGCGATAAGCAGTTAAAGCTTTCGTCTGAAACCATATATCTCTACGCCCCCCTCGCCCACCGTTTGGGTTTATACGCCATAAAATCTGAGCTGGAAGACCTTTCTATGAAATATATGGAAAGTGAAACTTACCAGTTTATCAAAAATAAGCTCAACGAGAAAAAGGCAGAGCGCGAGCGTTTTATTCGCGATTTTATTGAGCCAATAAACAAGACACTGGAGTCGCAAGGCTTAAATTCTGAAGTTTTCGGCAGGCCGAAATCTATCCACTCCATCTGGAATAAGATGAAGAACAAGTCGATACCCTTTGAGGAGGTTTACGATTTATTTGCCATTCGGATTGTGCTGGATAGCCAGCCCGAGAATGAAAAATCGGAGTGCTGGAAGGCCTACTCTATTGTTACCGACCAATACCGCCCAAATCCAGATCGTTTACGCGACTGGATTTCATCGCCAAAAGTAAACGGTTACGAATCGCTGCACACTACCGTAATGGGCCCGCGCGGGCAATGGGTAGAAGTACAGATCCGTACCAAACGGATGAACGAGATTGCCGAAAAAGGTTTCGCGGCACACTGGAAATATAAAGAGTCATCGTCTGACAATGGCCTCGACCAGTGGATACACAAAGTGCGCGAAATGCTGCGTAACCCGGATAGCAACGCTTTAGACTTTTTGGATGATTTTAAGATGAACCTCTTCTCTGACGAGATCTTCATTTTTACCCCTAAAGGTGCATTGCTACAATTGCCGTTGAATGCCACGGCATTGGATTTCGCTTTCGAGATCCACTCCGATGTAGGCGCAAGCTGCATTGGCGCTAAGGTGAACCACAAACTGGTGCCGTTAAGCTATAAACTGCAAAACGGCGATCAGGTTGAGATCATTACCTCAAGCAAGCAAACACCGAAGGAAGACTGGCTCAACTTTGTGGTTACTGCAAAGGCTAAAGCCAAAATTAAATCGGCCTTAAAAGAAGAGAAACGCAAGATTGCCGAAGACGGTAAAGAAATATTGGAACGTAAGCTGAAATCGTTAAAGATCACTTACAACTCCGAGAATATACATAAACTTAGCTATTACTTCAAACTCGGTTCAATCCAGGATCTGTTTTACAACGTGGCTAAGGGCTTGATCGATATGAAGGACCTGAAGGAGTATCAAATCTCTGAAAAGAGCGTTGAGAACAAACCGCAGGATAAAATTGAGCCAGATCAGGTGCAGAGCATGCTGCGCAATATTAAAACCAAAGACAGCGACATATTGCTGATTGGCGAGGATATGCAGAAGATAGATTACAAGCTGGCCAACTGCTGTAACCCTATCCCCGGCGATGACGTTTTTGGATTTATTACCATTAATGATGGTATTAAGATCCACCGTACCAATTGCCCTAATGCCACCAAGCTGATGAGCAACTATGGTTACCGAGTAGTTAAAGCCCGCTGGACTAACCAGCATGAGCTGGCGTTCCTGACAGGTTTGCGTATTACCGGCATTGACGATGTAGGTTTGATCAACAAACTCACTACTGTGATCTCTAACGACTTTAAGGTAAACATGCGCTCTATTACGGTAGATAGTGATAATGGCATATTCGAAGGTACCATTATGGTTTACGTAAATGACCGCGAACATTTGGATAACCTTATTAAACGCCTGAAAACCGTAAAAGGGATAACCTCGGTAACCCGTTTTGATTCGGCCCCGGCGGTGGAGAAAGCATCTTAAGATGAATGGTGAGTGGTTGATTAAGTGAGTGGTTACATTTTTGTAAACGCTATGCAACTTAATCAACTCCTTAACCCAATCAACTTAATCAACCATTAAACAAACCAAAATAATTAATACCTTTGAACTGCTAAATATTAACTATGCCTCAGCAGGAAACCATTGATATGGTGAAAAAAATTTTCGAGGCGTATCTCGAAAATAAAAGCCTCAGGAAAACCCCCGAGCGCTTTGCCATACTAGAAGAAATTTATTCCAGAAGCGATCATTTTGATGTGGAATCATTGTATATCCACATGAAAAATAAGAAGTATCGCGTAAGCCGCGCTACGGTATACAATACCCTCGAGCTATTGGTATCGTGCGATTTGGTTACCAAACATCAGTTTGGCAAAAACATGGCCCAGTTCGAAAAATCGTACGGTTATAAGCAGCACGACCATATTATCTGTATTGATTGCGGTAAAGTGGTTGAGTTTTGCGACCCGCGGATTCAGCAGATACAAAGCATGATGGGTGATCTGCTTAAATTTGAGATCAAACATCACTCGTTAAATTTGTATGGAAACTGCGCAAAACTAAGAGAAGGCTACTGCGACAGAAAAGTATCGTAATGGATAAACCGATTTTAACAAAACAAGCATTTTGGGATGTAGATATGAATAATATCGACTACGAAAAACATGCGCGTTATGTTGTTGAAAAGGTGATTGAAAAAGGAACCGAGAATGACTTTTTAAATACTGTCAGATTTTATGGGTTTGATAAGGTAAAGAATCTGGCTTTACAGGCTCTTTGGCTTTCTGATATTAGTATTAATTTTTGTTGTACTTTATTTAAAGTAAAACCTACCGATTTTAAATGTTACGAGAAGAAACAGTTGAACCTTCAACACTGGAACTTCTAAGAAAATTAGTTTCTTTTCCTGAATTACAAAACTTTAGATTGGTTGGTGGTACAGCACTTTCTCTACTTTATGGACATAGAAAGTCTATAGATTTGGATCTATTCACAGATCAACCTTTAGACAAAGAATTACTATTGTCACTAATTGAAGCAAATTTCAATTTTAGTATCTTAAACAATCGTAGCGCTTCAATATTACAGTGTATTATTGAAAACGTGAAGGTTGATTTTGTAAGTGTTAAAGATAGCTTTACTTATCCTGTTCAAAATATAGATGGTGTTCCAATTACTGATATTAGAGATTTAGTTGCCTTAAAGCTAAATGCTGTGAAAGGACGCGGTGCGAAAAAGGACTTTTGGGACATTTCTAAACTGCTCGAATTCTACACATTCGAAAATCTTTTTAAATTTTATCATGATAGATACCACTATGATGATACCTTTGCGGTAATTCGTTCTGTGATTTATTTTGCTGATGCAGATGATGATGTAGATCCGGATACTCTTGATAATATTACCTGGCCGCAGGTTAAAGAAAATATTACCAAAGCGTTTGATGATTATTATAAAAGAATTATTTAAAAAATAATGGCTGTTGATGTTTTATTAGGCCTCCAATGGGGCGACGAAGGCAAGGGAAAAATTGTTGACGTATTGAGTGCTGGTTACGACCTGATTGCCCGCTTTCAGGGTGGACCAAACGCAGGACATACCCTTGAGTTTGATGGTAAAAAGTTTGTACTGAATACCATCCCTTCAGGTATTTTCTTTGAGAATACCATGAACCTGATTGGTAATGGTGTAGTGATAGACCCGATCACCCTGAAAAAAGAGCTGGATAAGCTGAAAGATGCAGGCCACGATTTGCTGGCTAAAAAGAATCTTCAGATTGCTAAAAAAGCTCACCTGATTATCCCTACCCACCAGTTGCTTGATGCTGCTTCTGAAAAGAAAATGGGCGAAGGCAAAATTGGTTCAACCTTAAAAGGTATCGGCCCAACTTATATGGATAAAACCGGCCGTAATGGTTTACGCATTGGTGATATTACGCTTCCAGATTTTAAAGAGCGTTACCAGAAACTGGCTGATAAGCATACTTCGATGCTACAGGCTTTATATGGCGAAGTTCCTGATTTCAGCGAACGCGAAGCTGCATTTTTTGAAGCTATCGAGCTTATCAACAAATTTCCATTAGTTGATTCTGAGCATTTGGTTAACAACTATATTAAAGAAGGTAAAAAAGTATTGGCAGAAGGTGCACAAGGTGCTATGCTGGATATTGATTTTGGTTCGTATCCTTTTGTTACCTCATCAAACACAACTGCTGCCGGTGCTTGCACCGGTTTAGGTATTGCCCCTCGCCAGATTGGCGAAGTAATTGGCATCTTCAAAGCATACTGTACCCGTGTTGGCGGTGGCCCCTTCCCTACGGAGTTAGATAATGAAGTTGGTGAAGAACTACGCAAAATCGGTCACGAGTTTGGCGCAACTACCGGTCGCCCGCGCCGTACCGGCTGGATTGATCTTCCTGCTTTAAAATATGCTATTATGCTTAACGGCGTTACCGAACTGGTAATGACCAAGGCTGATGTATTAAGCGGTTTCGATAAAATTTATGCTTGCACCCACTACAACTACAATGGCGAGGTAATTGATTACATGCCATATGATATTTGTTCTATTGCACCAATCCCTGTTTACCAGGAGATTGACGGATGGAACGAAGATTTAACCGGCATTACCGAGTTATCTGAAATCCCTGCCAAACTGAAATCATATATTGATTTCTTAGAAGCAGAACTACAAGTGCCTGTTAAATATTTATCAGTAGGGCCGGACAGAAAGCAGACTTTGGTATTGCACTAAAATACTCATCTACTATTATTAGTACCGGTATAGTCCCGTACTTTATAGAACAACAACTTTACAAGTTGATCTATAAAGTACGGGACTTTTTATTTTACCAAATTCTCTCACAATATCCTTTCGTAGTAGTTAACTAAGCATTCTAAAAAAGAAAATAGATTAAAAATAATCAGATTAATTACGCTACTTTATTGATATATCAATTATATTTGTATCAATGAAATTAAAACTCGTTTCTAAAATTTTTATTTTACCTATATATCTAGGTTTAACTGCAATATGTTATGCCCAGAATCATAACATCGATAGTACAGTAAAGGCAATTATGCAACAAAATCATATTGCCGGTTTATCTGCGGCTGTAGTTGATAGCGGAAGAATTACCTGGACCGGGTACTATGGCTTTCAGAATATTGAGCAACAAAAGCCCGTTACAGCGCAAACACTATTTGCAGTAGCATCAACATCTAAAACTATTACAGCAGCTGCGTTGATGCAGCTTTATGGGTTGGGCAAGTTTAAAATGAATGATGATATTAATAAATATCTGCCCTTTAAGGTTGTAAACCCTAATTACCCAAATGTGCCAATTACTTTTGGCCAACTACTTCGACACCGTTCAACCATCCAGGACAATGTAGATTACATGAGTCAATTTTGGGAAGTAAATAAAGGAGACCCCACAATACCGCTAGGCCCCTTTTTAAAGGATTATTTAACTACTGGCGGAAAAACTTATAATGCGGGCAAGAATTTTTTTAAGGAGAAACCCGATAGCGCATTTCATTACAGTAACATAGGTGTGGCATTAATTGGCTACCTGGCAGAGCGCATATCAGGTATGCCGTTTGACCAATATTGTAAGCAGAATTTATTCACTCCGTTGGAAATGAATACTTCTGCATGGCATTTAAGCGGCTTGGATACAACTCACCTAGCTATGCCTTATGACTATAGCGATTCCCTGAAAAAGTTTGTTCCTTTAGGGTTTGGAGGGTATCCTGATTATCCGGCAGGTACCTTGCATACTACTGCCCAGCAATTCGCCAACTTTTTAATTTCGTGGACGCAAGACGGAAAATTTAAAAACAAACAGGTATTTAAACGAACGGCTGTACAACTATTAACCCCCAATGAAACCAATTTGGGATATTATACTTGGTTTTTAAATGGCACCAATAAAGGCGAACTTATTTATAACCATACAGGTGGAGATAACGGAGTGATGAGCTTTATTGCATTTAACCCCAAAACTAAAAAAGGCATGGTATTTATAATGAACGGCTCTTTAAACTCTCGCGACGAATTTAAGAAACTGATCAACCTAATCTATTATAATACGCTTTAGTAATTGACAATTTATGAATAATCAAGAAAAGTTAGAGGACATTTTATTTTATTCGCTCGAACGTTCAATTAAAAGTTATAGGCAGTTTGCACAGCAACAGCTTATTAAACACCATTTTGATATAACGATTGACCAATGGTTATTGTTAAAAACCATTCGTGATAATCCTGAACAAACGCAACAACAAATTGCTCAAACCATATTTAAAGACTTTGCTTCTGTTACCCGCATTGTTGAATTACTTGTAGAGAAAAAATATATCATCCGTTCGCAACACCCTACAGATCGGAGAAGATTTAAACTAAAATTGGCTGATAGTGCTGAAAAACTATTAAGCATTATGCAGCCAATAATTGAAAGCAATCGAAAAACGGCTCTGAAAGGCATTAGCGAACAGCAGATACTCCAGTTTCAACAGGTTTTAAATCTTATTTACAACAACTGTAAAAGTTAAAACCCGTTTTCAAACTAATTAACCAGGCATTGCATTATAATATCATATTTAAAGGCCGGCATTGCCCACGAATGGTCGGAAGAAATTCCGACCATTTTTATGTTTTAAAAAACAGTCCTGGATTTCCTCCGCATTGCACGACG
>CAHJXH010000028.1 GCA_903644075.1 Sphingobacteriaceae bacterium
TAAGTATATAATTTTGCCATCCTCGTATAAGTATTGATAGTCGCTGGTTTCAACACGGGCAATGGTTACCTCTTCATCTGTACGGAATCTGTATTCAACCAATTTGCCGCTTTTTACATTGCGCATACGGGCCTGGTAAAAGGCGCGTAAGTTACCAGGGGTGCGATGTAAAAACTCTTCTACCTGCACTAACTCTCCGTTGAAACGAAGAATATTACCATTTTTTATTTCTGATGCTTTTGACATAATCTATATTGGATCGCAAAATTATATACTTACCCGCAAACTGTCAAGCAGTTATTGCGCAGTAATAGGGTCGCCATCCGTATTTAATTCAACAATATCGTAGCCTAATTTTTGCAAGCCCGGTAAAATAGCTGCTTTATCACCAACCAATAAAATGTTTAGTTGGTTGGGTTTAATCCAGGTTGCGGCGGTTGCTTTTAACTGTGCCGCAGTAATGTTGGCAATCAACTGATTTTGTGCATCAACATAAGTTGCAGGCAGGTTATAATCTAATATACGTGCCACAAAGCGAGCTTTTTGCGTACCGGTTTCATAACGTAAAGCATCACCCTGACTGATCGCTTTTTTCATATTGGTGATTTCGGCAGCGGTCGGCCCGTTCTGGCTGTAATCGTTTAACTCCTTCATCAAAGCCACCAATGCGCTATCGGTAGCATTTGCGCGGATGCCCGATGAGAAATAATAATCTGCTGAGTACTTATCGCCCGTAATGCGTGTGCTGGCACCATACGTCCAGCCTTTGGTTTCGCGTAGGTAGGTGTTAACCCGGCTGGTAAAATCGGCACCCAGCGGATAGTTCATCAGAGAAATTTTATAGTACTCTCCGGTTGGGTCGTATTTTAAATTGGTGCCGTAACCTACTCTAAATTCTGTTTGAGCAGCTTTGGGTACATCAACCAGGTAAATCTTGGTTTTAGTTGCTGCAATGGCCGGAGCTGGCGCAGTAAGCGCTATTGCCTTTTTAGGTAATTTGTTTAAGAAAGCAAGCTGAGGTAATAGCTCGGCTTCGGTAATATCACCAACCACAACCACTTTGGCGCCATTGGCGGTGATGTTATTGTTGTAATAGTTTTGGATATCCTGTAAGCTGATGTTCTTAACCGTTTGCTCGGTGCCGGCAGGTAATATGCCGAGGATGTTGGTTGAACCATAATTCAGCTTCGCGAAGACCGCTGTGGCAATATTGGCAGGCTGCGATTTTTGCAGCTTGAATGATTCCAACGTTTGCTTTTTATCGCGATTGAATGCGGCTTCGGTAAACAACGGGTTAAACAAGCGCTCCTGTAGTAAAACCATTGTTTTGGCGAAGCTGCCTTTTAATGATTGTACCGAAAACACCATCCCATCAACATCGCTGCTTACACGGATGCTGGCACCTAATTTTTGCAGTTCAATGGCAAATTTTTCGGCAGTGTAGTTCTTGGTATCTTCCTGCATCATGGTGGCAAACAGGCTGGAGATACCGGCTTTGCTCAATTCGTTTTCTTCTAACAAACGTCCGCCCGGTAAGGTTAAATTCAAAGTAACCAGCGGTACTTCGGTGTTAGGTACGCCAATAACTTTAGTGCCTGATGGCAGATCTTTTCTCCAGAACAACGGTGCTTTGGTAACCGGGTTAGGGCCCAATGAAGGTTGCTGGTTGCGGTTGAAGTTATCAACCGCTTTGGTATACTTTAAGCCAGTATAGCCATAGTTGGGTTTATTATAATTAGTTGAATCTATTTTATAATTATCCGGACGTGCTGCTGCCATATCCCGGCCTTTGGTTAGCACGCTTAGTACAACTGCGCCATGGCCTTTAACGTATTGATGAAAAACGCGCATCACATCTTCTTTAGTAACGGCAGCGTATTCTTTCAGTATATCAGCAGTTTTATTGGGGTTGCCGGTATAAGTTTGGAATTCGGCCAGTTGTGATACTTTGCCCGATACACTTTGCAGGTTATTGATAATACCGGCTGTTACACTGCCTTTAAATTTCTCTAAATCTTCATCGGTGACACCGCGTTTCTCTAATGAATCGAGTGATGCCATGTAAAGCTGCTCCATATCTGCCAGTGATTTACCCGGAAGCGGAACTAAACGAATCATAAATTCACCGGCTAGTTCTGACGACTGGCTTGATGCTGATGCTTGTAATGCCAATTGCTTTTTAACCAGGTTTTGATACAGGATAGAATTTTTGCCCTGACCCAATATTTCGGCAAGGCAATCAAGTGCGGGTACATCTTTGGTATAATCAGGTACGGTTGGATAATCAATCACCAGCATGGGTACGCGGGCATAGTTATCGGTGTAAGATGCGTACCTGTTAGCGGCCAAGCTTACTTTCGCCACTTTAACGGGCTGTACGGCCGGGCAGCGTGGAATGGCATCAAAGTATTTCTCTACTAATTTCAATGTGGTAGCCGGGTTAAAATCGCCGCCTATCGTTAAGGTTGCATTGTTGGGGCCGTACCAGCGTAAAAAGAAGTTCTTTAAGTCGTTTACGTTGCTGCGATTTAAATCTTCGATATAACCAATGGTTAACCACGAGTACGGGTGTCCATATGGGTATAGGTTTTTGCTGGTATATTCTGATGCAAGGCCGTAAGGGCGGTTGTCGTAATTTTGGCCACGCTCGTTTTTAACAGTTGCACGTTGCACCTCGAAACGATCTTGCGTAACCTGGCCTAATAAAAAGCCCATGCGATCTGCTTCGAGCCAGATGGCATCCTCTAAAAGGTTATTGGGTACGGTTTCGAAATAGTTGGTACGGTCGCGGTTGGTTGAACCGTTATTGGTACCACCGTTGCCGATGGTTATTTTGTCGTGCGTGCCTTTGGGCGCATTGTCTGATCCCTCGAACATCATGTGCTCAAAGAAGTGCGCAAACCCCGATTTGCCGATTTCTTCGCGCGCCGAACCTACGTGGTAGGTTACATCTACGTGTACCAGCGGGTCTGAATGATCTTCTGCAAGAATTAAAGTTAAGCCGTTGGGCAATACATACTTTTCGTAGGGTATTACAATTTCGTTGCCTTTTTTGGTTACTTTTTCAACCAGTTTAGCCTGGCCAAAAGCGGTGCCGGCAAAAACTAATGCTGATGCAAGAGTGAGTAGGTGTTTATTCATTTAATTAAGGGAGATAAGTTTTACTGACAAGATAAAAATATCCTATCAGACGAGCAAAACACTATTGTGTTACAGGCAAGCCTTTATAATCGGCAATATTGAGCCGGTACTGGCAGAAATCGTACTCGTGGAGCTGATTAGAGCATACAATAGTAAGTCGGTTTGCAGCGAACTGCTGAACAAGATCGCGGTACCATTCAATGCCTTGTGTATCGAGGTTCGATGTAGGCTCGTCAAGCATTAATATGGGCGTATCTGAGCAGAAAGCCAAAGCCAGTTTAAGGCGCTGTTTCATACCCGATGAAAAGTATTTGATCAGCTTGTTGGCGCTGGTATTAAGATTAAGCAATGCGATAACATCCTGCTTGTTAACATCCGGCAATAAAGGCTTGAATTTGAAATGAAAGTCGATCATTTCATTCAGCGAAAAATCCTCAATCAATTCCAAATATGGTGCAGCTAAGCTCAGATGCTCATAAATAGCTTCTGTTGGGATTACTGAACCTTTAAAGGTATAAGTTATTTTACCCTTTGAGGGGCCTAAACTGCCATTAAGAATTTGCAGCAATGTTGATTTACCCGAACCATTAGAGCCCAGTATAGCATAACTATTGCCCGAAGTAAAAGTGTAATTGATGTTTTTGAAGATCCAGTCGCGGTTAAAGCGGCGGCCGATGTCTTCGAGGGCGATTTGTATTTCGTTCATTAGTTCATCGGTTCATTAGTTCATTGGTACTTAGATCTTGAATAGGACTGGCAGATACAGTGAACTAATTTTTGAAGGAAATGGTATATCGTTCATTAGTTCGTGGTGCTTAGATGTTGAATATACAACCTAATAAACCAATGAACTAATGAACCAATAAACTAATATTTAACTATTTCCAAAGCCCTTCATAATACCGCGCTGAGAGCTGGTGATGAAGTTAAGGATCTCGTCGCGCTCTTCAGTTGGCCTGAAATCGGCTTCGATAATTTCCATTGCTTTGCTCACGTTGTTGTTTTTTACAAACAGCGTGCGATAGATATCTTGTATCTCATTGATTTTGTCTTCGCTGAAACCGCGGCGACGTAAACCTACTGAGTTAATACCCGCGTACGACAATGGCTCGCGGGCAGCCTTTACATAAGGAGGCACATCTTTACGCACCAGCGAACCGCCGGTTACAAAAGCATGAGAGCCCACTTTGCAAAACTGGTGGATAGCTACCATGCCTGCCAATACTACGTGATCGCCAATGGTGATGTGGCCGGCAAGGGTTGTATTGTTTGAGAAGATACAGTTATCACCAATCTGGCAATCGTGTGCTACGTGGCAATAGGCCATAAGCAAGCAATTGCTGCCAATTTCGGTGCGCCAGTGATCTTTAGTACCACGGTTAATGGTTACGCATTCGCGGATGGTTGTATTATCGCCGATGATCACCAGAGTGTTCTCGCCTTTAAATTTCAAATCCTGCGGAATACCGGAGATTACAGCCCCAGGGAAAATGCGACAGTTTTTACCGATGCGCGCACCTTCCATGATGGTAGCGTTTGAACCGATCCAGGTACCTTCACCAATCTCAACATCTTTGTGAATAGTAACAAATGGCTCGATCACCACATTATCAGCTATTTTAGCTTGTGGGTGTATGTATGCTAACGGCTGAATCATGATTCTTTATATTTAACGATCTGAGCCATTAATTCGGCTTCTACTACTACTTTCTCTCCTACCATACCAATACCTTTCATTTGCGCTATACCGCGGCGGATTGGTGCCACCAGGTCGCACCTGAAGATCAGGGTATCGCCGGGCAATACTTTATCTTTAAATCGGGCATTCTCAATTTTAAGGAAAAGCGTTAACCAGTTTTCAGGATCAGGTACGGTGTTTAACACCAGGATACCACCTGTTTGTGCCATCGCCTCAATCTGTAACACACCCGGCATAACCGGTGCGCCAGGGAAGTGGCCAACGAAGAAAGGCTCGTTCATGGTAACGGCTTTTAAACCTACCACGTGAGTTTTGGTGAGTTCTAATATTTTGTCGACCAGCAGCATAGGCGGGCGGTGCGGCAAAATATTCATGATCTGCACAGTATCGTAAACCGGTTTCATGTGCGGGTTATAAACCTTAACGTGTTTGCGGCTTCTTTCTTTTTTAATTAAGGCTTTGATCTTTTTAGCGAAAGCAACGTTTGCCGCGTGGCCCGGGCGTGCTGCCATAATGTGGCCACGAAGCGGAACACCAACCAAGGCTAAATCGCCAATCATGTCCAGCAGTTTGTGACGTGCAGGTTCGTTCTGGTGACGCAGTTCGATGTTGTTAAGGATACCCTGAGGCGCAACATCAATATCTTCGCGGTTAAATAGTTTTGCCAGTTTAGCCAGTTCTTCTTTGTCGATGGTTTTATCAACAACAACAATAGCGTTGTTAATATCTCCGCCTTTAATCAGATCGTGTGCTAAAAGCATCTCCAATTCGTGTAAGAAACAGAAAGTGCGGCATGATGCAATCTCTTTCTTAAACTCAGACATGGTAGAGATACTTGCATGCTGGCTACCCAATACCGGCGAGTTATAATCAACCATACAGGTAAAACGGTAATCATCAAGCGGCATGGCTACCATATCAACTTTACGATCTGGCTCAGAGTAGTGGATATTATATGGGATATGGTAATATTCGCGATCAGCTTCCTGTTCTTGATAGCCGGCTTCGGTAATGGTATCAACAAATGGCATCGAGCTGCCATCCATAATAGGCGTTTCGGGGCCGTTTAAATCGATCAATACGTTATCTAACTCGCAGCCAACCAGGGCAGCCAATACGTGTTCAACAGTACTAACGCTTGCGCCATTTTGTGTGATAGTTGTACCGCGTGAAGTATCGGTAACATTATCAACATCGGCATCTATTATCGGAGCACCTTCCAGGTCAACCCGTCTGAATTTGAATCCATGATTTTCGGGAGCCGGATGAAAGGTCATCGTTACATTTTCACCTGTATGTAAACCAGTGCCTGATACGGAAACCGCTGTCTTAATGGTTCTTTGTTTTACGTTCATAATTTGTATGGGAGACTGCGTCAAAATTTGAGTCATATGCTGATATTGCGTAGTTCAGCAATTATTTTTTCGAGTTCGTTTATTTTCTTTTCTAATTCGGGGAGGCGGTTAACCACTACTTGCGAGCGCATGTTGCTGGCATAAGATACAGCCGGAGAGCCCGCCCATTTTTTTCCTTCTTCTGTAATGCTGCGGCCAATGCCCGATTGTGCCTGTATTTGCGTGCCTTTAGCTATGCTGATGTGGCCAACAATACCAGCCTGGCCGCCAATAATTACATTTTCGGCTATTTTGGTACTGCCGGATATACCTGTTTGTGAAGCCACTACGGTATTGGCGCCAATTTCAACATTGTGGGCAATCTGGATTAAGTTATCCAGTTTAACCCCGCTGCTGATAATGGTTGAGCCCATGGTTGCGCGATCGATGGTGGTATTAGAGCCGATCTCCACATTGTCATGTATCACCACATTGCCAATCTGGGCAACCTTGGTATAAGTGCCATCCGCTGTAGGCGCAAAGCCAAAACCATCGCTACCGATGATAGCGCCTGAATGAATTATTACATTATTGCCAATCACGCAATCAAAATATACTTTAACTGCTGCAAATAACGTAGTATCGTTGCCAATAGTTACATTATCGGCTAAATAAGTATTAGGATAAATTTTGCTGTTGTTGCCAATTTTAACATTGGGGCCTATATAGCTAAAAGCGCCGATGTACACATTTTCGCCAAGCTGTGCGCTTGGGTGAATAAAGCTGGGCTGCTCTATGCCGTGTTTATCGAGCTTAAGGGTATTATACTTTTCGAGCAACACAGAAAAAGCGCTGTATGCATTCTCTACACGTATTAATGTGGCTGTTACCGGTTCTGTTAAAACCAGGTCATTGTTAACAATAACCACAGAGGCCTGCGTGGTATATAAGAATTGCTCATACCTCGGGTTGGCCAAAAATGAGAGCGAGCCTGCTGTGGCTTCCTCAATTTTAGCTAACTGGTTTACCTGGGCTTCGGGGCTACCTTCTACGGTGCCGTTTAGCAGTAAACCTATTTCAAGTGCAGTGAATTGCATCGGGCAAATTTAAATGTTAATATCGAAGCAACAAATTATTATAATATAGGCTAAATACGTTTTATATCAGGTCTTTGGTATAACATAATATATATTTTTCGACCGGTTTGGCCAAAGCTTCGAGGTTTAAATTGTCGCTTGCTTTGGTAATATCGCGTGTTTCGCCGTTATTCATCAGTATTAAAATATTACCCTCATCAAGCTTATAGGCATAATTGCTGATGGTTTCTGTAAATACAAAATAGGCAGCATCGGCCTCGCTTATGCCATATTTATTAACAGCGTTGGCTGTTAACTGTTGCACAAAATCATCATCGGCCGGGTTGTTGGTAATATCAACATGGTACAAATGCCTGTGTATAAAATTAGTACAAAGCATTGATAATACCTTATCGCTATGGCTCATCCACACTTTTACGGCAGCCATAATATCGGTATCATCCAGGCAGGTAAAAGTTTTGATATGTCGCTCATCTTGCATAAACATCTCCTTACTGATACTATTTACCAGGAAATGGTTTAACGCCGGTGTAGAAAAAAGTTGCTCACCCTTTAATGCAAGCTCTCTGGCGCGTTTTAATATTTTACCCAGCAGGTGCTCGCCGGATACTACTGTTTTGTGGAGATATACCTGCCAGTACATCAACCGGCGTGCAATCAGGAATTTTTCGATCGAATAAATACCCTTTTTCTCCACCACAATATAATCATCGGCCACGTTCAGCATCTTGATGATCCGGTCCGAGCTGATCACCCCTTCTGATACACCGGTAAAAAAGCTGTCGCGGTTCAGGTAATCCATCCGGTCCATATCCAACTGGCTCGATACCAGCTGATGCAGAAACTGTTTAGGATAGGTATTATTAAATATTTCGATAGCCATAGTAAGGCGGCCGCCAAAGGTTTTGTTTAGCCGGTCCATCAGCAGTTCAGAAATATCCTCATGCGTTATACCTTGTACTATACTTTTCTCTAAAGCGTGCGAGAACGGCCCGTGGCCAATATCGTGCAGTAAGATGGCAATGGTAACGGCTTCCTGCTCATCGGGCGTAATTAAATGGCCTTTATTGCAGAGGGTTTCAACAGCCATACTCATGAGGTGCATGGCACCCAGCGCATGGTGGAAACGGGTATGCAGTGCGCCCGGATAAACCAGGTGCGTCATTCCCAATTGTTTAATGTATCTTAACCGTTGAAAATAAGGATGCTCAATCAGGTCGAATACTAATTCGGTGGGTATGGTTATAAACCCGTAAACCGGATCGTTGATAATTTTCTTTTTATTCAAGGTATCGTACTTTCGAATGTGCAAAAATGTTAATTTATTGTAAACCTTGCCAAGAGTATCTGTTAAATATTGTTAATTACTTATAATTACGTGCAACAATTACATTGCAGAAAAGTTATAAGGGGATAAATAAAGAACACGATGCAGGAAACCACTATTTTATGGGCAGACGATGAAATCGATTTGCTTAAACCACATATACTGTTATTAAGCGAAAAAGGTTACAAAGTTACCACTGTAACCAACGGCCGCGATGCGGTTGACGCGTTTAAAAGCAGCTATTTTGATCTGGTTTTCCTGGATGAAAATATGCCCGGACTAACCGGCCTCGAAACATTATCGGAAATAAAAGCCATTAACAACGACGTACCGGTTGTATTAATTACCAAAAATGAAGAAGAACCGATGATGGAAGATGCCATCGGTTCAAAGATAGATGATTACCTGATTAAACCGGTAAACCCTAAGCAGGTATTGTTAACCATTAAAAAGTTTACTGAGAATAAAAGACTGGTGACCGAAAAAACCACCATGGCCTATCAGCAGGATTTCCGCCAGCTGGGTATGACTTTGAACGACAACCTGAGCTACCAGGAATGGGTTGATGTTTACAAGAAACTAATTTACTGGGAACTAGAGTTGGAAAAACTACAAGACTCTGGCATGCACGAAATATTGACTTTGCAAAAAGCTGAAGCCAACGTGCAGTTCTCTAAATTTATTGAAAGAAACTATCTCGACTGGATTAAGAACCAGGACAAAGCACCTACCCTCTCGCACCAGTTATTTAAGAAAAAAGTTTTCCCCAAACTGGAAGGCGGCCAGCCCGTGTTTTTTATCCTGATAGATAATTTACGTTACGATCAGTTTAAGATCATCAACCCCATCATCAGCGAATACTTTAGGTTGGAAGAAGAAGATACTTATTACAGTATCCTGCCAACAGCTACACAATATGCACGTAACGCCATATTTGCCGGTTTAATGCCGCTGGATATGGAAAAACGTTTCCCTAACATGTGGCAAAATGATGAAGACGAAGGCGGTAAAAACCTGTTTGAATCAGACTTTTTGAACGACCATGTGAAACGTGCCGTACGTAAAGAAACTAAGGTATCATACCATAAAATTCTGAATATTGACGAAGGCCGTTCACTGAATGAGTCGGTGAATAACCTGATGAACAATGACCTGAATGTGGTGGTATACAACTTTGTTGATATGCTGTCGCACGCACGTACCGATATGCAAATGATTCGCGAGTTGGCGAGTGATGACGCGGCTTACCGCTCATTAACCTTGTCGTGGTTTGAGCACTCGCCTTTATTTGAGCTTTTGAAGTTTTTATCAACCAAGCAAGTAAAGGTGATCATCACTACCGATCATGGTACCATCCGTGTAAAAAACCCAAGCAAAATTATTGGCGACCGTAACACTAATACCAACCTGCGCTATAAACAAGGGAAGAATTTGAATTTTAACGCCAAAGATGTTTTCCACGTTCGCAACCCGCACGATGCCATGTTGCCTAAGCTGCACGTAAGCTCGAGCTTTGTGTTTGCCAAAAGTGATAGTTACTTTGTTTATCCTAACAACTATAACCAGTTTGTGAACTTCTATAATGAGTCGTTCCAGCACGGGGGAATCTCTTTAGAAGAAATGATCATCCCGGTGGTTACTTATGGAAGTAAGTAATATTTGGTATATTTGGGTATGGTAGTAGAGATAAAACAAACAGATACGCCAGAAGAGGTGGAAAAGAAGCTTCTTGCCATACGAGAAGAAACTGAAAAGAAAAACATTGAGCGAAAAGAGCGCATTATGAAGCATTTCGGCTCAATTAAGATAGACATCGATCCGCTTGAACTTCAAAGACAGTGGAGAAATGAATGGGATTAATTTGCTAATGGATAGCAATATCATCATCAAATTTTTAGCCGGAGACAAAGAAGTTCAAAAATATTTTTTGGACTTCTTTCCTGGATTTTCTTTTATCTCGGAATTAGAAGTGCTCTCGGGAACAAAGTTTCAGGAAGGTGGATTCGAACACGCTCAAGAATTGTTACAAGAGTATCAAATGATAGAGTATTTGCCGGAGATGAAAGATATTGTAATTAATATTCGCACTCAAAAAAGTATTAAATTGCCAGATGCTATAATTGCAGCAACTGCTATATATTATAATTTACCCTTAGTTTCATCGGATAAGGGATTTAATGGAATTAAAGGGTTGAATTTTGTCTACCATGAACGAACCCTCGCTTAAACTTCAAATAAGTTCGCTTGCCGAACTCTCTGCTGCTGCCCAAAAAATAATAAATTTTGCAGCAAACCAACGCATCTTCCTATTCTACGGTGATATGGGGGCGGGTAAAACCACATTTATTAAATCATTGTGCGAGGTTTTGGGTGTTAAAGAATCGGTAACCAGCCCTACTTTTTCTATTGTGAACGAATATCGCGGGGCGGATGCCATTGTTTATCATTTCGACTTTTACCGCCTGAAAAGCCAAAGCGAGGCTTTTGATATGGGGTACGAAGAATACTTTTACTCCAATGCCTACTGCTTTATTGAGTGGCCCGAGAAGATTGCCGACCTGCTGCCCGATCATTACCTGAAAGTAAGTATTAAGGCAACAAGCCCCACAACCCGCGAAATTATTGCCGAACAGATTTAATTTTACTATCTTCAACGTCCAGAGGATTATAGCATGAGTTCAGGGTTATATAGTGGGTTTTCTGATGTTGCCAAACAGGCAATGATGCAACCCCAGGAGTCGATGCTTGAAGTAAAAAGCAGAAAAAACAAACTTTACATAGGTATACCTAAAGAGGTTTCTTTCCAGGAAAACCGGATTGCCTTAACACCATTATCTGTTGCGCTGTTGGTAAACAACGGGCACGATATTATAATGGAAAGCAATGCCGGCCAGGCAGCCAATTTTTCTGATAAAGATTACAGCGAGCAGGGTGCCCAAATTGTATACGACAGTAAACAGGTTTACGATGCTGCCGATATTATCATTAAAATAGCTCCGCCTACTTTAAAAGAGGTTGAGCTGATGAAACCCGGCCAGATCCTCATTTCAACCCTGCAACTTTCTATCCTAAAAGCCGATTGCCTGCAGGCCATGATCAACAAAAAGATCACAGCCCTATCTTTCGAGCATTTGCAGGATGAAGGCGGCTCTTTGACCGTAATCCGCGCTATGAGCGAGATTGTGGGCGCAACGTCGATACTTATTGCAGCAGAATATTTGAGCAACGTTTTTGATGGCAAAGGCCTGATGCTGGGTGGTATTACCGGTGTTCCTCCAACAGAAATCGTTATTCTGGGTGCCGGTACCGTGGGCGAATATGCCGCGCGTACTGCTATTTCATTAGGTGCCGAAGTCAAAGTTTTCGATCCATCAATTTACAAGCTTCGCCGTTTGCAAAATAATATCGGTACAAGGGTATTTACTTCGGTAGTACAACCCATTGTACTCGAGAAAGCCATAACCACCTGCGATGTTGCCATTGGCGCCATGCGTGCCGAAGATGGCCGCAGCCCATGTATCATCTCTGAAAGCACGGTTAGCCGCATGAAGCCCAACTCGGTAATTATTGATGTGAGTATCGACCAGGGTGGTAATTTCGAAACCTCGGATGTTACTAATCATACTAATCCTACGTTCCGTAAATATGATGTGATCCATTATTGTGTACCTAACATTGCATCGCGTGTGGCCCGTACTGCTACCTATGCGCTTACTAATATTTTCGCACCTATACTGTTAGATATTGGCGAACATGGCGGCTTGAAAAACGTGATCTGGCAAAAAGCCGGTGTGCGGAATGCGGTGTACATTTACCAGGGACATTTAACCAATAAGCATATTGGCGAGCGTTTCAATATCCCGAGTAAAGACCTTGATCTGCTGATCGTATCGCACAGATAGAAAATTCTATACTGCTTAATATATAATGCGGTAAACGATAAAGTAAAAGGCCATCTGTTATAACAGATGGCCTTTTACTTTATTTCTGAATATTAATCTGGCGCAAGCGCTTGTGACAACAGAACATTAAGTCACAAGCAGACGCTTGCGCCAGAAGAGAAAACACGTGTCTGCCTCAGGCATAAAAATTGTTATCAAAACCATTATAGGATAAAATTGCTTTATTGATGTAATACTTATCGCAGGCCATACCCTAACCTGTATTTATAATAGTTTATGAAAATTTTTAGTAAAGAATATTTAGGCCGCTGGTGGTGTGTATTGCAAACCACATTTATGAGCTTCATCAATGATAATGGTTTAAAACTAAGTGCATCACTGGCTTATTATACCGTGTTTTCGATAGCGCCATTGCTGATATTAGTCATCTCATTGGCTGGTCTGTTTTTAGGTCACGATGCCATAACCAATAGTATATATCCCCAAATAAAGGGCTATGTTGGCGGCGATGCAGCCGCACAAATTCAAAACATGTTGAAGAACCTGGAATTATCAGGTAAAACAGGTGTAGCTGTAGTATTTGGTATTATAACTTTAATGGTGGGCGCCAGCAGCATTTTTATTGAGATACAAGACTCGCTTAACATCATTTGGCGGGTTAAGGCTAAGCCGAAAAAAGGCTGGCTGAAATTGGTTCAAAATAGATTTTTATCATTTTCGCTCATTGTTAGCCTGGGCTTTTTACTGTTGGTATCCATGATATTGAACTTACTTATTTTGGCCTTGAGCGCCAAACTGGTGCACTTTTTACCGGGTATAACAGTTTGGGTAATTAACGGCATTAACGTAGCCATTGCCTTTATTGTGATCTCTTTATTATTCGGCATCATATTTAAGGTGTTACCCGATGTAAAGATTAAGTGGGGCGATGTGCGTTCGGGCGCATTTTTTACGGCAGTACTTTTTATGCTGGGTAAATATGCTATTGGCTTATATATCCAGTTTTCAGCCAAAACTTCGGTTTATGGTGCGGCGGGGTCAATCATTATTATTCTGTTGTGGATCTATTATACGGCAGCCATACTGTATATAGGTGCTGAGTTTACCCAGGTATACGCTGAAGCCAACGGAAGCCACATTGAACCGGCCGACTATGCCGTACATGTAAAACAAACCGAGGTTGAGCAAAACGTTAAAGTGCTGCCGCCACAAAACCCGGATATTGAGGGGAAGTTACAGAAGCCGGTTAGTTAACCAATCGGCCGCTTAGGTCAACCCGGCGGGCGAAGGGGTTTAGATATTTATTAGATAGCACGGCAAATTCACGACGGTTTACAGGGCGATTAAGATCGAAGTCGTCTTTAAATTTGTAGCGACTTTCCCATTCTTTTTGCAATTCTATTTGCAAGGGTTTGGGTTCGCTTAAAGTGATCTCACTGATAAATGATAACAGGTTACCAACAGTAATAAATTCGCCAGGTTTTACTTTGTTGAACCAGAGGAAACCGCGGGTGTAAATATCATCCAATATCGGTTTTACTTCTGCTGTACGTACTAATGAATCAGCATTAAAAACAACCCTTAAAGCATTGCCGGTTGATGGCGCTGTACGAGTTTGTAATAACCCGGTAGCACACACTTGCTGTATCGCCCTAAAATCAGGATCGGCTAAAGGGATGTCACTTATCGGCAGCAGATAACCCTTAAAATCTAAAATCTCTCCCTGAATGGTGCGTACACTTAAATGCTGGGTTGTGGTTTTAAAGAATGCGCAAAAGGCGGCTATTGTGCCCGCACCTTGCCCCAGCGTCATTTGCACGGCCGGATTGCAGGTACTCGCACCGACCAAGTGCGTTACGGAAATTGCATTTTCGGTTACAATTAAATTCTCCATACCCTTAACTACCAGAGCACCTAATGGGATGCTATAGGCTGGGAATGGTGGATAATTTACACTACCATCACTGTTCTGTTCGGGCAGGGCATCTGCTACCCCTATCGAAGTCCGGTATAGTTTTGATGCACGGTTATAGGGTGTGTAAATATCATCGGCTATCATCCGTACCTCGCCTTTAATGTGGCGGTACTCGCGCGAGTAAGGCTGATAAGGCAAATGATCGGGTGTGTCGAAATCATCATCAAGGCTTAAGTTTTTATAACCCAGTTCTGTTTGCAGGTAATAAACCAAGCCTAAAGTTTGCAGGCGTAAGGCTTTAAAATAGTCTTCACGTTTAGCTAAACTTAATTGTTCGATGGTTACCGGGTAGCTATTGGCGCACCAGTTGATGAGGTATTTATCATTGGGTAATTTGCCATCGGATAAGAGTTTTTTAACGTCTTTTCCTTTAAGGCAGGCGTATAAGCTTGGGTTATAGTTTTCGGGCTTGGTAATCGTTTTATCTGCTTTGCCATAATCCTTTAAAATAATAGCCCAGGTTAAATCGCGGAGTGTGGTCGATGCCGATTCGGGTGCCAGTTTCTCGCCAGTATCCTGCCGGGTTTCTAAACCGCTTAAAAAGGTTGCGCCAGCTTTGGCTGCTACATCTGCATATTCGGTAGCATCTATTAATACTTTGGTTTTGATGGTAGTAGTGCTGCCATTTTGGGTGATGGTTACATCCCAGCCGGTATCGTCTTTTTTAACGTTGGTCCAAGGGGTATTGAGTTTTACCGTGAGGTTTTTAACCGTGTCTGTTATTCTTTTGAGGATTGCTGCTCCGGTATAAGGTTCGAAACGAAGTGTGGCATTATAGGTAGTATCATAACCCGGTGTCTTCTTATAAAATTCTGTTATCTTTTTGCGGAACTCGCCATAAATACCTGAGGGGATATTTTTATTAGCATCGAGGATGCAGATGCCTCCCGAGGTCATACTGCCACCCAGCCAGGACCCGGGTTCAACCAATAGGGTTTTAATTTTGCTGCGTGCGCATTGTATGGCTGCCGCGGTACCGCTGGCACTGCCCCCAATTACCAGTACATCTGTTTTTATGGTTTCGGCAAAGGCCGTATTAATGGAATAAAGGAACAGGAAAAACAGGATTTTTTTTATCATTTCTGTTTACAATAGCAAGTACAAAACGTTATTTTGGCGCAATACTTTACCGGAACGAAATTTAACCGACACAAGTATATTACAAATTATTTTGAAACCGGTTTTTAACGGTTGATACAACCCCACACAATTAAAAAAGAACAAAATGACCGACGATAGCCTGAGATACCCCATCGGAAAGTTTAGCCCACCGGAAACTTATACCAAAGAACAAATAGCGCAATGGATTGCCGATATTAAAGCCCTGCCTATGCAATTACGCGATGCGGTGATTGGCTTAACAGATGCACAACTTAATACGCCTTACCGCCTAGGCGGCTGGACAATTAAACAAGTGGTACACCACATTGCCGATAGCCACATGAACTCGATAATCCGTTTTAAATGGGGCATGACGGAGGAAAACCCAACTATCAAAACATACCATGAAGACCGCTGGGCTATCCTGGGCGATTATGCCTTACCGGTTGAATCTTCATTGAAATTACTGGAAGGGCTGCATCAGCGCATGGTTGCCCTGTTCGAATCTTTCACAGATGCCGATTGGGACCGCACTTTCTTCCACCCGGAAGCACAGATAGAAATTTCATTGAAGCGTAACCTGGCGATGTACTCGTGGCATAGCCGCCATCACTTGGCGCATATACAGAATACTAAGTTTTAGACGTTATACGTGGTACGTCGTACGTGAAGCGCGTTGGGTTCGACGTGATACGTTGTACGTTATTGCAAATTGATAAAATACCAAAGGCGCAGTTTCTTAACTGCGCCTTTGGTATTTGGGTTTACGTAAAACGTATAACATCCCACGTACAACCTCCTCACATTTTTATTATCGAAGGGCTGATGCGCAGGTAAACCTCTAAACCAATAGGCGCAGTACCATATAAGGATTGCAATGCCGTTGGCGAAACATTTACCGTGCCCTGTAATCCCGCACGGAAATCTGTGTTTTTAATCCAGTTGCCAAGTTGTCGGTTATAGCCCAGTGTAAAAGCATTGATATTGTAGTTTGGATTATAACCAGTTGCGTGGTTTTCCAGATCCAGCTCATCGGCATCTTTTTGTACAAACTCATATTTGCCATAGAAAGCATTTTTGTGAAATTGCAGGTTGCTTTCTAACAAGGCCGATGGCAGCGTTTTACCATTATCACTATAATGGTTCTGGCCGTAAACCAGTGAGGTTGCTATATAACTATCGGCATTCAGCATTTTGGTGTGGATGGCCGATGCCGTAAAACGTTTTACATTCTGAGCAGGTTCAATTTCTTCGGGACTGTGGATCCAACCGTTTGATACCTGCAAAGCCCACTCTTTTGAAGGATTGTAGGATAAGCGAATCGAATACGAATCAAACTTCATCACATCAAAACCATAACGAAACTCATCCGGCTCGCGGCCTTTAAAGGTGGAGCCTTCTATCTTAAAATCACTCACCCTGAAACCTAATGTAGCCACACCAAAAGTAATGTGCGTAGCATCGGCATAATGGTGGCTCAAAGGCGCATCGGGATTGTTAGCTGCCGAAAGCCTGTGCATAAACACAGGCGGGCCAAGTGCCGGCTCTCCCGGGTAACCGAATGAGAAATATAGATCCGTTTTTTTGGAGAACTGCTGGGTATAGGCCACGCTTAGTTCAGAAAAAAGATCATGCGGGTGTTGCTTGTCAACCAGTTTATTGCCTTTGTATGATTCGCCGGTTTGGTAAAGCAGCGGGTAACCGCCATTGCCTACCAAAAAAGCATCGAGCGAAAACATGGTGTTAATGGAGAATAAACCATGCTCACCAATCTTGCGCTGCGTCATGCCCATCAAGTAGTTTGGCGCATCAAATTTGTAAGCCCCGCGCGTTCCTTTATTAAACAGATCCTGGTTATTGTAACGCAAAAAAATGTTGCCGTGAATCATGGTCATCCATTTTTTACCCCTAATCATATAGGCATTCATCGGGGTTTCGTCAGGCACCCATGAAGTGCCGGACCCATCTCGGTTCATCGGGATAGTGCGCGAAAACTGGTTGGTCATGCCGGGCATGTCATCCATTTGCATAGTGCCCATATCCATACCGTCCATTTGCATGGTGGTATCTTTCATTTTACTGGTAGATGTAGAGTCGGTTTTATGATGTTGATGCTGGGCCGATGCACTTAAGGCCAACAACATTGCAGTAGTTATTAATAATGCTTTCATGTTGATGGCAATTAAAAGATGTTAAACAAATTGTACTCCAGCCGCACGAGGTACATATTTTTACTGTTGCGGGTCATGTCGTTCCATAATGGTGTACGGTATGAGAAATCTAAACGCATTACACTGCTGAAAATTAACTGTACTGCCGGTGCTGCATCTACATAACCTTGTCCGTAACCGGGATTAGCTTTTCCCAGCAATTCGAAATATAAATTGATGTTGGTTTGCTTGTAGTTGGTGTAGTTCTTCGGGAACAATAAATACCCGGCAGACAATGACCAGCCCACAGCATTTCGCGCATAGCCATCCGGAATATCATTTCCTGTATTGTTAAACCCACGGATATAACTTGCGGAACCAGACAGTGCCAGTTTATGCAGCAATTGCGTAAATACCACGCCGCCCTGTATCCCACTATTATCGCCCTCCAAAGAAATTTCCTGATTAATAATTGGGTTATTAATGGCGGCTACCTTGGCAAAAAATGCCCCACGGAAATGCCGCTGCACGCTATCAACAGAAAGAAAACGATATTTGGCATAAACGCTTCCGCCCTCAAAATGGCTGTTGTTGGTATTAAAGTTCGATTCGTACAACGAGCCGTGTACCATCAGGTTTTTGCTGGCACCATACATTAGTTCCAGTGTACTGCGGTTGCGGAAATCGGGTTTAAAATAGCCCTGGTTTTCTACGCGGATACCCAGCGAGTTTGTAGCCATATTGCTGGCAGGTTCTGTATTTACATACAGCTCCTGCGCAAAAGCAGTTGCTGCCGATATCCATATCAGCAGCAACACAAATAAGTGTTTCATTTAATCAGTAAAGGCTGATATTGAAACTTAAATAGTTACATGGTAAACACGGCTGCCATCCATCATGCCTGATTTATAACAAGGTACATCAGCCATGGCTGCGTATTTCTTATAGGTAGATGCAGGGACGAAATTTTTATCCAACACGGTTACAGCAATCGGCCCGTCGAGGGTTTTATCGCCCACGTTTAAGAAATCGTATAAGGTGCCATTGTACTTAAAGTGATAGTTATTGCTCACTTTAACATTGCTGAAGTTGAAAGTAGCTTTTAAACTATTAACAGAAAAGCCAGCGCCTTGTACTTTCTGGCTAATCTGGTCAAGATTAACAGGCGCATCTTTTTTAAACGTGATGATAAAAAGATTACGGTTAAGGTCGGTTTTAATATCGCCGATAAAATCGAGTTTGCGGAGCGATTTTTCTGTAGCGTTTGAGCACATAGAGCAGGTTAGACCGCTTACCTGTAATTCGGCTTTGGTAAATTGTGCTTTTGCTATGCTGATGGTGGTAACCAATATGGCTACAAATATTTTAAGAAATTTCATGATCTGTAATTTTGAATAAATAATTAAATGCGTTGATTTTGGCTGATGCGAAAGCATAGCCATTTGTTGGGCAATAATTAATTACTCAGATCCTGAAATTGTGGTTGGCGAGATAAATTGGTGGCTGACTACCTAAACCTTCGGGCGGGCCGCGGTTAAAAGCAATGGTGGTAGATTGAACCAGTACTTGTGCAAAATCTGCATAGGTAATGTGGGATAGTACAAAAACAGCAATTTTAGCTAAGAACGATAAAGAAGAGCTTTGGTGCCCGTCTTTAACTTTTACTTCTACCTTTTTGTCTTTACAGCACTTCATGGTTTTTACCACACGCAGGCTGCTGCATTTTTTTACCGGCGCATCAAATTGTACCGACGAAACTTGGTTTAAACAATAATGAAAGTTAATGGCAAAGCCCAGCACCGTTACTGTATACAGTAAGGTTAAAAATAGGGCTACCGACTTTTTCATCATACAACAAAGTTAGGTAATGGATATTGGAATAGCAAAGGGAGATTTTTGATTACCAAACCTTTGCGTCATTGCATGGTATAGCCTGTCCGGATTCACTTCGGGAAAGCAATCCCTTATTTGCAGAGGGTAATGCTTCGGTTAACGCCAATAACCAGATTAAAGGTTTCTGCTATATCAATGTCAGTCCCGCTCAATCGCCGCGGGTGGGCTGTCACTTTGGAGCTCCAAAGTAACTATACTTAGCGTAGCGATCTCATGAACACCTTAAAAAACAAATTTAAATGTGAATAACGGCTCACCGGCAAAAGGCTTCTTTACGCACAGGCCAACCGCACAAGCGTTCAGAACAACACAGGCCGGGATCTTTTGCCCCACTATCGTTCGCACAATCCAGCCCTTCCACAAAATCTCCAATGCCTCTTTCCCACGCACGGGCCACCATTGTTCTGCCCACTTTTCGCCGAAGCTGTTTGCCGAAACAGAAGAGAGGTGAAAGATGAGGAAATTGAGAGTTATGGAAATAACATTAGATAATACACTGAACAGAAGAGCCCTTAATACCCTAACAATTGTGGCATCTTAATTTTCGGACAGCACAACACTGGCCAAAGCAGACTCTTAGATAGAAAATTGAGCAGCCACGAGTTCTTTTTGGTTACTTTTTCTTGCGGAAAGAAAAAGTGACATCCACTGACGATCATAAATCATACTGCCTTCCTAATGGAAAACGGATTTCTGCGAATAGTTTCTGTTTTATTAAAGGTAATACTAATCGGTCTGAGATTGCTTCGTTCCTCGCAATGACGATGCGAATGATAAGCATACGACAAGGTTGCCACGCTATCGCTCGCAAATGACATATTAGATAGGGAAGCCCACAAAAAAGCCCGTTCAATGTGAACGGGCTTTCAATAATATGATTTTGAAATTACTGAGCTTGTTTAGCTTCAGCCTTCATTTGGTCGTTAGCTACAATAACTACTTCTACACGGCGGTTTAATGCGCGGCCATCGGCAGTTTTGTTATCGCCAACAGGCTCGGTTGGGCCTTTGCCTTGGGTGCTTAAACGGGCACCATCAACACCGCCGGCTACTATTTGTGATTTTACAGATTCGGCACGGCGAACAGATAGGTCCATATTATGGGCTACTGTACCGGTGCTATCGGTGTGGCCAATGATTAGGATATTAGTCTCAGGATTTTTAACCAGCGATGCGGCTAAGTTTTGCAGATTGGTTTTGGCTGCGGATTTTAAGTCGGTTTTATCAACATCGAACAAAATACCCGAATCAAATTTCACCACAATACCTTCACCCTCGCGCTCAACCGTAGCACCCGGTACATTTTGTTTAATTTCTGCAGCCTGGCGGTCCATTTTGCGGCCAATAAATGCACCTGCTGTGCCACCTACGGCACCGCCAATAATAGCGCCTAATGCAGTATGGCCGGTAGCATGGCCAATAATAGCACCAATGGTACCACCACCAGCTGCACCAACAGCGGCTCCTTTTTGAGTTTTTGTAAACGAGTCGCACCCCGCATTTATCATGCAAACTGCTGCAATAAGCACAGCTAAAAATGTGCTTTTAATGTTTAATGTTTTCATTTGTTCTTCGAATAAAGTATAAAGTTGAGAGTTTCCTTTGTAATGTTTTTATTACAATTCAAGTGCCAAATGGTTTGAAGAAGAGACGCAAATAAAAAGGACCCTGTTTATCAGGGTCCTTTTTATTATAAAATAATGAGCTACTATTATTGTTTGTCTTATTTGTCGTCTTGTCCGTTATCTGGTTCAGGCACGCTCACAACACGGTAGCTGGTACCATTTTGTCCTTTAACCTCTTCCAGGTAAATGTTATCGGTAGTTACCCAATACTTTTTACCGTTAAGGGTAATTTTGCGTGCACCTTCTGGCAGCTGATCTGTCATGTCGCCAACCTGTGGTTGTGGAGGTGCGCTGTTATCAACTGTAGCAGTACTGTCCGGAGGGGCAATACCTTCGGGATTGGTGTTTAACACACCATCTTTTCCGGCAACCAGGTATACGTGTTTATTATCAGGCGTAATGGCATTTTTATAATACACGCCATTAAACTCGTAATACTGCACGCCATCAATATTAATAGGGCTTGCACCTTTAGGTAATGATGGTACTTCGGCACCAACAGGTGGAGCTGTTACCTGGTAACCGCCATTTGCGCCGGGTTGATAAAAATACCCGCCTGAATAATAATATTGGTAAGGACCCCAGAAAAATGGATAGTAGCCATAGGGTAATGCACCTATTAAGCCAAAACGTGGGTAACCGAATGAACTGTAGTAGCCACCGAAGCCGCCGCCAAAGCCCACACCTACTCCTATGCCAACGTTAAAGTGCGAGCCGCCATAGCCTCCGCCTCCGTAATGGCCTCCGCCGAAGTGACCACCTCCTCCGTGGAATCCGCCGCCGCCTCTTTGGGCACTAGCTGTAGATATAATTGAAATAGTTAACAACCCTGCAAAAAACAGGGTAGATAGGGGTTTAAATGTAGTTCTCATGATATGAATGAATTGTTAACGCGCTTTTTTACAAAAAAATTATATCGTCTTAAAATTAAAACTGTTATTTAGACTAACGGCTACCCGCAAGGTTTAAACGCAGAATAAAATATATCTGCCAAATCTCATGCAAAAGATCGGGTTCCTTTAAGCATTACGCCATTTTTTCTGAAATTGTTACACTAAATCAACCAACAACAAAAACATGAGTTTTCAAGATCAAATCAGATCGCTGTTTGTAGATGAAAGCGAGATCCCGGAAGAGTTCCGGATCGAAGAGCTTCATCAGCGCGAGTACCTGAGCGGGGGAGAAATGAAGAAGTGGGACGGGGAAGTGAGTTCGGTGTATTCGCCGGTGTGTTTACCAACACCGGATGGGTTAAAACATAAATTAATTGGCACTTACCCCTTAGGTACCGAGAAAGAAGCTAATGAAGCTTTGGCTGCCGCCATGAAAGCCTACGATAACGGCCGCGGCGAGTGGCCGACGATGAGTGTAGAGGGCCGCATTAAGTGTATGCAAACATTTGTATACAAAATGATTGAGCAACGCGACCTGGTGGTTCGCCTGCTGATGTGGGAGATTGCCAAGTCGCACGCCGACTCGACCAAGGAATTTGATCGTACGATAGATTATATTAACCAAACCATTGATGCGCTGAAAGACCTCGACCGTGCCTCATCGCGGTTTGAGATTGCTGAAGGCGTAATGGCGCAAACCCGCCGTGCACCAATTGGCGTGGTGCTTTGTATGGGCCCGTTCAACTACCCGCTGAACGAAACCTTTACCACGCTAATCCCGGCTATTATTATGGGGAACACCATCCTCTTCAAACCACCGAAACATGGTACGCTCTTGCATTATCCATTGCTGCGTGCTTTTCAGGAAGCTTTCCCGGCCGGGGTGGTAAATACTGTTTATGGCCGTGGCGCTAACGTTACCCCTACTTTAATGGAGAGTGGTAATATTAATGTACTGGCATTTATCGGTTCGAGCAAGGTGGCTAATGATTTGAAAAAGCGCCATCCTAAAAGTAACCGCCTGCGTGCGGTGCTAAGTCTGGATGCCAAGAATGCAGCCATTGTAACCAAGCATGCTGATCTGAAACTGGCGGTTAGCGAGTGCGTATTAGGCGCCTTATCTTTCAACGGGCAGCGTTGTACGGCATTAAAGATCATCCATGTACATAAAGACATAGCCGACGAATTTTTAAAATTATTAAGCGAAGCTGTAAATGCCCTGGTACCAGGCATGCCATGGGTTAAAGGTGTTAACATAACCCCTGTTGCCGAACCGACAAAGCCGGGCTATCTGCAGGCTTGTATTAATGATGCCATTGCACATGGTGCCCGCGTGGTAAATGAGAATGGTGGTACAACAGTTGAGTCATTCGTTTACCCGGCGGTTGTTTACCCGGTTAAAAAGGAAATGAAACTTTACCTCGAAGAGCAATTTGGCCCGGTGATACCGGTATTGCCTTTCGAGAGTATTGAGGAGCCAATCCAATACCAGATAGATTCGCCGCATGGCATGCAGGTGAGTATTTTTAGTAATGATGCTATGGAAGTAGCTTCGCTGATCGACCCGTTTGTTAACCTGGTGAGCAGGGTGAACATCAACAGCCAATCACAGCGCGGGCCGGATGTGTTCCCATTCACCGGCCGTAAGGATAGTGCTGAAGGTACGCTTTCTGTTCACGATGCTTTGCGCTCATTCTCTATCCGCTCACTGGTTGCAGCTAAAATGACCGAGGCGAATAAAACGCTGATCAACGAAATTGTAAAGGATCACGACTCGAACTTTTTAAGCACAGATTTTATTTTCTGAGGGATTAGATATGCTATAAGTAAAAGGGCTTCCGGTTACCGGAAGCCCTTTCTTGTTATTATAAGTTTGTCATTCAGAGCGCCAGCGAAGAATCTTCTACGTACATGCTCTCGTTAATGCTTATTGAAGAAGATTATTAATGAGATATTGCTTTTATTGGTATTAATGAGCTTCCTACGTTCGGTTCTTCGCTGGCGCTGAATGACAAACCATTGACTGACAAAAGGTAAAAACTTATGTACCGCTATACGCTTTTACCATTTGGCGTTGGCTGCCTAAACCATCAATACCCAGTTCCATTACATCTCCATCCTTTAAAAAAACAGGCGGCTTTAACCCAATGCCCGACCCTGCGGGTGTGCCGGTTGAAACTACGTCGCCGGGCAATAATGTCATAAACTGGGTTATATATGATACCAGGTAATGCGTTTTAAAAATCATATCGGCTGTGGTGCCGTTTTGCATCAGCTTACCATTAACACTAAGCCATACGTGAAGGTTGTTAATATCAGGTATTTCGTCTGGGGTAACTATAAATGGGCCGAGCGGTGCGAAGGTGTCGCAGCCCTTGCCTTTGTCCCAGGTGCCGTTTCGCTCGAACATAAAAGCACGTTCTGATACATCATTGTGCAGCACGTAACCGGCTATGTAGTCTTTTATATCAGCTTCATCAACGTAGCTTGCTTTTTTGCCGATCACTACGGCTAGCTCGCATTCCCAATCTGTTTTTTCAGACCCTTTCGGGATGATAATCACATCATTGGGGCCATTCAACGCAGTTGTGCTTTTAATAAAGATAACAGGTTCTGATGGTATCTGCGCGCCCACCTCAATGGCATGGTCGCTATAGTTAAGGCCTACGCATACTATTTTTGATGGGCGGGCAATGGGGCTGCCTAATCTAACATCATCTGCTACTTTAACAAGCTCATCTTTTTTATCGGCGATGTAGGCAGCTAACTGCTCCATGCCGTTGTTGCAGAAAAAGGCTTCGTTGTAATCATCGATATAATTAGAAACATCATATCTTATATCTTCAATAATAACTCCTGGTTTCTCCTGGCCGGCTTGTCCGTAGCGTATTAATTTCATGGGGTATGCGTATCTTGCTTGCTGTTTCCAAATATGAAAAAATCTGTCTGGTTATTGTGTTTTATTTTGGTTGGCTGTGCAAAAAAGCCCAATCAGCAGCAACTATCTGTTAAAGTAACCAGTGCCAATGTTGTTGAATTTGCAGGCATCGATTATAATATCCTTTCTAACCTGAGTCAGGATAGTTTAAGCTTACCACAATGGCAGGCTATACTACCTGTTTACAAAATGCCAGCTGATACCGATATGATGGATTTTGTATCACCGCAACCCGGTAAATACAAATTGATAAAAGACGCACTGGAGTTTGTTGCCGATACCCCTTTCCAGAAAAATACGAAATACTTTGCCCGCTATTACAAACTGCACGATGATAGCAATGCCTGGGATTTAATGAAAGGCAAATGGAAGAATGGCGCACCGAAATACACGGAGTGTGTTTTTGCGCCGTAGAGTATATATCTGTTTAAGTTTTACCCCTTATTAACGTTCCTGCAAAGAGCACTGACAGTAGTGTTCCCCTTTGAAGGGGAAAGCAAAGACATTGCTAATATCGCCTCCTTTAATAAGGGGTAGAAAGTCAGATGGGTTAAAATCACTTCAATATTTGCATCCCCGGTTTCTTTTTGTAACCTTTTTTAATGTTTTCATGCCATTTATACCTTGGTAAACGAATATAGTGATTGATGCCAATAAAATTCATTCATGTACTTAGCCTAAACTACTTGAAAATCAAATAAAAATTTATATATTTGCAGTATCTGAAAAGAGGGGGCAATTTGCCCCCTCTTTTTGGTTTTATCAGTTAAACGATAGGATGACGAATATTGAGAAGCGCGTTGCAGAGCTGGTGGAAGAAAAACTAACCGAACTGCCCGATCATTTTTTAGTTGATGTGAAGATGCACGCCAATGGCGATCTTATCATTTTGGTTGATGGCGACAAAGGTGCCGGTATTGATGCCTGCGCACAGGTGAGCCGTTATGTTGGCTTTAAGTTAGAAGAAGAAAACACCATTGAAACACCGTATAACCTCGAGGTTTCGTCGCCGGGTATTGATACCCCTTTAAAGCTTAACCGCCAGTATGTAAAAAATGTTGGCCGTACCGTAGCCCTTAAACTGGCCGACGGTAGTAAAAAAGAAGGCAAGCTTACCGGGGTTGATGCTGATAAAATAACAATAACAGAACAAATAAAAGTTAAAGGTAAAAAGGCTGAAGAAGCGGAAGTTAGTATCCCCTTCGATCAGTTGACAGAAACAAAGGTTTTAATATCATTTAAATAAAGATGAGCACAACCAGTATTAATTTAATTGATTCTTTTCAGGAATTTAAAGATTTCAAGAACATTGACCGCCCTACCATGATGAGCGTTCTGGAAGACGTTTTCAGAAGCATGATCAGAAAAAAATATGGTACGGACGAAAATTGCGACGTAATTGTTAATACAGATAACGGTGACTTGGAGATCTGGCGCACACGTAGTGTGGTTGAGGATGGTTTCTCTGAGGATGATGACCTGGAGATTGAGCTTGCAGAAGCTTTAACCCTTGATGCCGATCTGGAAGTTGGTGATGAGTATGTAGAGCAGATCACGCTGGAAAGTTTTGGCCGTCGTGCTATTCTTGCAGCCCGTCAAACTTTAGTTTCTAAAATTTTAGAACTGGAGAAAGACGAGATCTTCAAAAAATATAAAGACCGCGTTGGCGAAATTGTAACAGGCGAAGTTTACCAGGTTTGGAAAAAAGAAACTTTGGTGCTTGATGATGAGGGTAACGAACTGTTGCTGCCAAAATCTGAGCAGATCCCAGCCGATTATTTCAAAAAAGGCGATAGCGTAAAAGCGGTGGTTAGCAAGGTTGATATGCTGAATAGCAACCCTAAAATTATCATCAGCCGTACTGCGCCTGAGTTTTTACAGCGTTTATTTGAACTGGAGGTTCCGGAAATTTTCGACGGTTTAATTACCATCAAGAAAATTGTTCGTGAACCGGGTGAGCGTGCCAAAGTGGCCGTTGAATCTTATGATGACCGTATCGATCCGGTTGGTGCCTGCGTAGGTATGAAAGGTTCACGTATCCATGGTATCGTTCGCGAATTAAAGAACGAAAATATAGACGTAATTAACTACACTAATAACCTGCAACTGTATATTCAGCGTGCATTATCGCCGGCTAAAATCACTTCGATTAAATTAGATGACGATAAAAAAACCGCTGCAGTTTATTTAAAGCCCGATCAGGTATCATTAGCTATCGGTCGTGGTGGCCATAACATTAAATTGGCAGGTAAATTGACAGGTTACGAAATAGATGTTTACCGTGAGGCTGACGAGCATGAGGAAGATGTGGATATCGAAGAGTTTTCAGATGAGATTGACAGCTGGATCCTTGACGAATTTAAACGTATTGGTTTAGATACTGCTAAATCTGTTCTTGCGCTTACTGTTGGCGAATTGGTTAAACGCACTGATCTTGAAGAAGAAACCGTAAAAGATGTTTTGTCAATTCTGAATGCCGAATTTGAATAAAATCGTTAAGCAGAATTAAAAATCGTATTTTTGCATAAATAGCACAGAGAAAGTAATAATAAATGTCAGAAGACAAATCCATAAAATTATTTAAAGCAGCTAAGGAACTGAACATTGGTATAGGTACCATCGTGGAGTTTTTAGGTTCGAAAGGCTTCAAAGTAGAGAAGCAACCTAACTATAAACTCGACAGCGATATGTACACTACCCTGTTGAAGCAATTTGGTGCTGATAAAATCATCAAGGAAGAAGCCAAGCAGATCAACATCGGCAAAATACGCCGTGACGAGCCTGGTTTTGTACCTGAAAAGAATGCAGAGCCGCATTCTACCCGGTCGAAGGATTTTGAACCGGAGGAGATATTGATCAAAAATGCTGGTCAGTTCTCTACACCTGCCCCGGCAGAAAAACCAAAACCACAGCCAGAACCAGCTGCCGATCGTAACGATGGTGGCTTGCCTGGTGTTAAGGTAGTAGGTAAAATTGACCTTAATGACCTGAGCGGTAAAAACACCCGCCCGGCAGAAGTTAAGGAAGAAGCCCCTGCCGCACCTGTGGTTAAAGCACCGGAACCAGCTAAGCCTGTTGAAGTTGCTGCGCCTGTGAAGGAAGCACCAGTTGCACCTGCACCAGAAGTTAAACCAACCCCGGCACCTGCGCCAACCCCTGCCCCGGCACCGGTTGCTGCCAAGCCAGAAGTGGTAGAAACTCCTGTTGCTAAACCGGTAGTTGAAGCTGTTGCCCCTGTGAAGGAAGCACCGGTTGCTGCACCAGCGCCAGAGGTTAAACCAACCCCGGCACCTGCACCAGCCGCACCGGTAGCACAAACGCCGCCGCCTGCTGCTCCTGCAACACCAACTGCGCCAGCTGCTGCACCGGAAGATGACGTAATTAGAGCAAAGGCAGATCGCCTGAGCGGACCAAATATTGTAGGCCGTATTACATTGCCTGTTAACCCGCCTAAACGCGGGCCGGTAGCATCGTCGTCAAACACAAATGCTGCCGATCAACGCCGCAAACGTAAACGCAAGGATACGCCTCCGGGCCAAAACCCTCAACAGGGCCAAGGCGGCCATAACAACCAGCAAGGTGGTGGCCAACAAGGACAAGGCGGTCAGGGTAATAACCAAAACCGTGGTCCACATCCTGGTGGTAATAACCAAAATCGCCCGGGTGGTGGTTTTAACAATAACCGCCCAGGTGGTAACAACAACAGTCGTCCACCGTTCGGTAACCGTAATGCAACACCAAGCACCGGCCCTAAAGAAGAACCTACAGAAAAAGAAATACAAGATCAGATCAAGGCAACACTTGCCCGTTTAAGTGGGGCCGGTAAGTCTGGTAAATTCGCACAGCGTGCAAAATTCCGTCGTCAAAAACGTGATGATGTTGCAGCCAACGCGGAGGAAGAAGCATTAGAACGCGAAGCACAATCAAAGGTGTTGAAGGTAACGGAGTTTGTTACGGCAAATGAGTTGGCTTCGATGATGGATGTGGGTGTAACCCAGATCATCTCTACCTGTATGAGTTTAGGTTTATTCGTATCTATTAACCAAAGGCTTGATGCCGAAACCCTCACCATTGTGGCCGAGGAGTTTGGTTACCAGATTGACTTTGTGAAACCAGAGGATGAAGAATGGAACCTTGACGAAATCGATGCTCCGGAAGACCTGATACCACGTTCGCCGATTGTAACCATTATGGGTCACGTGGATCACGGTAAAACTTCATTGCTGGACTTTATCCGCAAAACAAACGTAATTGGCGGTGAAGCGGGTGGTATAACCCAACACATCGGTGCTTACGAAGTAACCTTGCCGGATGATAAAGGTAAAATTACATTCCTGGATACACCGGGCCACGAAGCGTTTACCGCTATGCGTGCACGTGGTGCCCAGGTAACAGATATTGTTATTATTGTTATTGCTGCTGACGATAGCGTGATGCCCCAAACCCGCGAGGCTATAAACCACGCGCAGGCTGCAGGTGCACCAATCATCTTTGCATTCAATAAGATTGATAAACCAGGCGCTAACCCTGATAAGGTTCGTGAACAATTATCTGCCATGAATATTTTGGTTGAAGAATGGGGTGGTAAATACCAAACCCAGGAAATCTCAGCTAAAACAGGTTTGAATGTTGAGCTATTACTTGAGAAAGTATTGCTTGAGGCCGAATTATTAGAACTGAAAGCTAACCCTAAGAAACGTGCCGTAGGTACTGTTATTGAGGCAGCATTAGATAAAGGCCGCGGTATTGTAACTACTGTACTGGTACAGGCAGGTACATTACGTGTGGGCGACCCAATATTAGCCGGCTCATACAGCGGGCGTGTTA
>CAHJXH010000029.1 GCA_903644075.1 Sphingobacteriaceae bacterium
TTTGGCATGCATTTTAATAACGACTTGCAAAACCATGTGATAGATGATGCCCACTTTGCGGACGGTGCAGTTGTGATGGCTGAAAACCCGATTTTTAAGACCTGCAAAAAGGCCTTTTTAAAAGATGTATGCAGTATTGAACTAAGCGGTAAAGCTAAGCCTGCTTTTAAAGCGGCAAATGGCGCTGCCATTGCAGCTATTGCAAAATATGGCAAAGGTATGGTGTTTGCCGTGGGCGACCCCTGGTTGTATAACGAATACGTAAACGGCCGTTTACCGGCGGACTATGATAATGATAATGCCGCCCGCGATTTGGCAAAATGGTTATTGGCGCAGGCCAACAATAAGAAGACTAATCAATAAACCTCAAATAGTTACTAAATTTTAATGGATGGAAGAGTAAAGAAAGACTAATCATTAAACCGGGGTGCTGTACACACGCCGATTTAGAAAAGTCCCGCTCATTACCAAAAAATGAACAACGCGAGTTGTATGGGAATCTTTTTGTCAAAAAATTAAAAAGTTTATTCAAAACAGCATATATGAAGAGAAGACCTTTACATTTAGATATACTTAAGCGTACTATTTTACCGGCTGTGCTTATACTGGGCATCGTTTCGGTAGGTAACGCTAAAGCGCATTCTGCATTAGCGAGTGTAGCTTATAAAGCTGCACCCTCACTAAACAAGGCGGCGGCGCCAATTAAAGTAACCGGTGTAGTAACCGATGATAAAAACCTGCCCTTACCAGGTGCAAACGTAATTATTAAAGGTACCAGGCAAGGCACCACAACTGATGTTAGTGGCCGCTATACCATTACTGCCGATGAAAATGCCACACTGGTTATCTCATCAGTAGGGTATGACCCTAAAGAAGTTCTATTACAGGGGCGTACCAAATTGGATGTACAATTATTAACTAATGCCAAAAGCCTCAACGAGGTTGTAGTAGTTGGTTATGGTACCCAAAAGAAACGAGATGTAACCGGCGCCGTAGGTTCGGTAGCCTTAACCAACGTGGCTAAAACGCCGGTTTTTGGAACTGCACAGTTATTGCAAGGCCAGGTAAGCGGTGTGCAGGTAACACAATCAAACTCACAGCCGGGCGCTTCGTTTTCGGTGCGAATCCGGGGTACCAACTCAATCAACTTTAGCAGTTCGCCATTATATGTAGTTGATGGTTTTGCCGGTGCCGATATAACAGCCCTAAACCCTAATGATATTGCATCGATGGATGTGCTGAAAGATGCGTCATCAACTGCAATTTACGGTAACCGTGGTGCCAATGGTGTGGTAATTATCACCACCAAATCTGGTTCGGTGGGTAAAAAAACAGTGAGCGCCGATGTTTATAGCGGTTTTCAACAGGTAGGTAAAACTTTGGACATGATGAACGCCCAGCAGTTTGCCACTTACCTTAATCGCGTAACAGCCATTATTACGCCTACAACTGCATTACCATTTACTCAAGATCAGATCAATAACCTGGGCGAGGGTACTAACTGGCAAAAAGAACTGTTCAGAACCGCACCTGTAACCAATGCCAACCTTTCTATCACCGGCGGCAGCGAGGATACCAAATTTTTGGTGAGCGGCAGTTTCTTCGATCAGCAGGGTATTATCATTAACTCGGGGTACAAACGCGGTACGTTAAGGTTTAACCTTACTCACAACATCAGCAGTAAAATACACTTTGGGTTAAACTCGCAGGTATCATACGATCAGCAGAACCTCGCTAACGTGAATACCACAGGTGGTAGTACCGGTGGTACACTGCTCGATGCCCTGAGGGCCAGCCCAACTGTGCCGGTATATGATGCTACAGGCGCTTATACTTTCCAAAATGGCCCTACAGGCTACACCACTGTATTAGGTAACCCGGTTGCTGCAGCGCGCTTAAATACCGATGTAGCTAACAACACACGCATATTTTTTAATGGCTATGGCGATTACGACATTATGCAGGGCCTTAAGTTAAAAGTAAGTATGGGTACCGATGATAAATTTAACCGTGAAGTAATTTTCAGGCCTAACACTACTTACCTGGGGGCGCAAACAGGTGGTTATGCTCAGATTATCAATCCAAACAACTTTAACTGGTTAAATGAAAATACGCTGAGCTACAACACTGTAATTAATAGAATTCACTCTATCAGCGCGGTTGCCGGTTTTACTTACCAGGAGTTTAAATACAATACCAGCAGTGCAATTTCGCAACAGCTCACCACTAATAACTTAGGTGCTAATAACCTTTCGGTAGGTAGCAGTTTATCATCTTCATCAAGCGCAAATAAAAACACACTGGCATCATTTATTGGCCGTGTAAACTATAGCTTAATGGATAAATACTTATTAACCGCGTCTATCCGCAGAGATGGTGCATCGCCGCTTGGAACCGAACGTAAATGGGGTACGTTCCCATCGGGAGCTGTAGCATGGCGTATATCAAATGAAGATTTCCTGAAAGATGTACATGCCATCAGTGATTTAAAATTACGTGGTGGTTATGGCGAAACCGGTAACTCAGCTATACCTGCTTACTCAGCTTTATCACAATATGGTTTTAATAGCTATGTGCTTAATGGAACCCGTGTTGTAGGTGTTTCAGCCAATAATATTGGTAATGACAATTTACAATGGGAATCTACCAAATCATTTAACATTGGTTTAGATTTAGGATTATTCCAAAACCGTATCACCTTTAATGCAGACTATTATAAGAAGGAAACTTCACAACTGTTATTCTATCGTACCATACCTTCAACATCAGGTTTTTTAACAGCACTGGGTAACACGTCTGGGAACAATATTGAAAATAAGGGTTTCGAATTCTCTTTAAATACGGTTAACATCACCAGCAAAACCGTTAAATGGACTACCAACTTTAACTTCTCTCGCAATATGAATAAAGTGCTTAACCTTGGTGGTATCCCTTACCAGTTAACAGGTAACGTAAGCTCGAGTTTATATCCGGGCGGTAACAGCGCCGGTATTTTGCAGGTGGGTAAACCAATCGGTTCGTTTTACGGCTATGTGTTTGATGGTATTTGGCAAAGCCAGGCCGAGATTACCGCAAGCGGTATAACAACCCCGGTAAAACCTGGCGATCCTAAATACAAAGACCTGAATAACGATCACCTGATTAACGGCTTAGACCGTACTATTATCGGCCAGGCTGTACCTAAATTTAGTTATGGTTTTAATTCAAATCTTACAGTAGGCCGTTTTAATCTGTTTGTGTTAATACAAGGAGTTTATGGCAACCAGATTATGAACGAAAACTTAATTGAGGGCGAAAACGGTACCGTAGCCGACAACAAATTAGCTTATGTATTAACTGACAGCTGGAACGGCCCTGGTACAAGCAATACTTTACCAAGTGTGGGTAGTACCCTACGCCGTAGCTTAGGCCCAACCAGCGATATTTTGGAGAGTGGCAGCTACCTGCGTTTTAAAACCATTACGTTAACGTACGATTTGCCTTTATCGAAATTAACACCGGTGTTTAGAACAGCCAGCGTTTATGTTACCGGCCAAAACTTGTTTACCATCACTAAATACAAAGGATATGATCCGGAGGTTAACTCTTATTCTGACAGTGCCGGCAATTATACTTCGTTGGGTACCGATTATAATCCATATCCAAACATCAAAACATACACTTTGGGCGTGAGACTTGGTTTTTAATCATATAAGAAAAAACAACATGAAAAAGATTTATATATTATGTGCTTTTGCCGGTTTGATATTCTCATCCTGCAAAAAAGAATTGACAGAAAAGCCGTACAGTGTTTTAACGAGTGCTAACTTTTATACCAATGCAACCGATGCACAAGCTGCTATAAACGGTGTGCTTAGCCAGTTGCAGCCGCAAGCTTATTATCAGCGTACTATTTATATTATGACAGAGCTTTCTGGCGATTGCCTGGTGCCGCTGCTTACGCAAAACCAGGAACGTATTGATATGTACAAGCTAACCTATGGTGCAACTAATATTGAAATTACCAACTGGTGGCAAAATAGCTATAAGCTGATAAGCCGCGCTAACGATGTAATTGCTAACGTACCTAAAATTAATATGGATGTTACCGCAAAAAACAATATTGTGGGTAATGCTATGTTTTTACGCGGAATGGCATACTTTGATCTGGTTCGTTCTTTCGGTGATGTACCTTTGATTACCGCACCGATAGTTAGTACTTCAGATCCTAATTTGTTGCCTACACGTGCAGCGTCAAGCGCAGTTTATGCTCAAGTGATCAGCGATTTAAAATATGCTGAAGCAAATTGCTTAAGCGAAGATAAAATTACATCGGCCAATAAAGGCATGGTATCATCGGGTGCTGCATCAGCTATGCTAGCCAGGGTTTACCTGCAACGTGCCAGCACTAAATTTGCTGACCCTAATGATAACCAAAATGCACTGACCGAGTGTAATAAAGTAATTAACTCGGGTATTTATAAACTAATGGCCGATTATACCGCTGTATTTAATTGGGATAATAAGTATTACCCACAGCAAACCGAGAATATTTTCTCGGTTCAGTTTGGTAATAATAGCAGCAGTACCACACAAAACATTACCATCCGTATGTTTTCGCCGGCTGGTTTAGGTGGTTCGGGTTCATTTACTGCTAATCCCTGGTTGTTTAATAACGCCTATTTCGGCCCGGATAAAAGAAAGGCCTGGAATGTTTCTAATAAAGTAAATGGAACTACAGTTACGCCATACATTTACAAATATCGCGATCCGCAGTGGGTATCGGGTTCAAACAACTCGCGAATGAACTGGATCGTATTGCGTTATGCAGATGTATTAATGATGCAATCTGAAGCGCAGAACAACATCAATCCCGGAGATGCTACCAAGTTTGATGGCTTAAATGCTGTTAGGGACCGTGCGGGTATGAATGCTTATCACCTGAGTTTAGCTAACACACCAACTGCCAGCGCATTTATTGATACCCTGGTAAAAGACCGTGCCCGCGAACTTTGCGTAGAAGGCCACCGCCGTTGGGATTTACTAAGGTGGGGTAAGTTTAAAGATGTAATACAGGCTGTTAATGGTTTCACGGCACAGGATTATCAATTGCTGCTGCCGCTTCCACAGACCGAACTGGATGCCAACCCTAATCTGAAACAAAATACAGGATATTAATACATGCCGATGCTGAGAGATTTTGCAAGAGCATTGATTTTGAGTTTAGTTTTTATTACTACCGGCTTTGCGCAAGGCAAAGCCGGTAATTTTAGTTTTATACTGCTTGATGGGCAGGTACTCAATCAAATCAATACCAATTACCATAAGGGTGATACTGTTGCGGTGAAGGAAATAAAAGGGCTTATTCGCGAAGCTGATAGTTTACTAAAAGCAGGCCCATACTCGGTTACTTTCGAGAAAACCAAACTGGCGCCAAGCAACAATAAACACGATTATGTAAGCCAGGCACCGTATTGGTGGGCCGATTCATCGAAGGCAAATGGCAAACCTTACATCCGTAAGGATGGAAGAAGAAACCCGGAGATTTATTTGCTGCACGATGCCAGTCAGATGGGTAAAATGAGCAGCAGCGTTAAACGCTTAGCACTTGCCTACTATTTTACAGGCAACCAGCAATATGCCAAAAAAGCCCGTCTGCTTTTGGAAGTTTGGTTTATTGATGCCGATACCCGCATGAACCCGAATCTCAACTATGCCCAATACATTCCAGGTATTAACGATGGCAGGGGAATTGGGATTATAGAAACCGTAGGTTTAACCAATGTGCCTGACGCTATTGCGCTGCTACAAACCAGCAAGGCATTCGATACTTCTTTCATAGCAGGTATAAAACAATGGTACCGCGAATATGCCAACTGGTTACTAACCAGTAAAAATGGTAAGGATGAGCGTTCGCAAATTAACAACCATGGTACCAATTATGATATGCAGCTGGCCGATTTTGCTTTGTTTACCAATAATAAATTACTCGCCGTAAAGGTGATTAAAGAATTTACCATACCCCGCATCGACCAGCAATTTACTACCGATGGTATGCAGCCGCTGGAGCTGGTTCGCACCAAATCATGGGATTACAACACGATGAATCTCAGTGCATGGTGCAAATTGGCTGTAATTGCCGATCATTTGAATATCGACCTATGGCATGAGCAAACCCTGGATGGCAAAGGAATTAAAGGCGCTATCCAATTTTTAATGCCGTACGCACTCGGCCAAAAACAATGGACTTACCCCGAGATCGGCAAGTTTGATTACGGCAACATGAAACATATTGTGCACGCTGCCAATGGCAAATACCCAAACGTTTCTTTTAAAGAATTTTACAACAAGTTTCCGGCGGATAGCCAATTACAATTGCTCAATTAATTTCTACTACCTATGTTAACTATGAAGAGGACAAGTCTATTTTTATTGATCCTGGTATTATGTTGCGGAAGCTTAACCTTCGCGCAGCAAAAAACACGTTTAAATAATAACTGGGAATTTTTAAAGCAGGATCTCGGTGGCATTTGGGAGGCAGTACGCCCGGTAACCGCCGGCAATCCCGAAAGCCTGCCGATTTGGAGCAGCGTAACCCTGCCGCATTGCTTTAATGCCCGGGATGCCGTTGACCCTGATGTGAATTATTATCAAGGGCCGGGTTGGTACCGTACTAAACTGGATATCGAAAATCCTTATCCCAATGGCCGCACTATCTTGCATTTTGAAGGTGCAGGCCAGCGTACCGAGGTATATGTTTACATGACTAAAGTTGGCTCACATTTGGGTGGGTACGATGAATGGTCGGTTGATATAACCAAAGCCATTGAAGACTTCAAGAAAACGGATGCTTTCAAAAAGCAATTTAAGGGCAAAATCCCGGTAGAGATCCGCTGCGATAACTCGCGTGATCTGGAAACTATCCCTTCGCAATTATCAGATTTTAATGTTTACGGCGGGCTTTATCGTTACCTGAATCTGGTTTATCAACCGCAAGTTGGTATCGATAAATTGTATGCTAATGCCAGTGTAGATACCCTTATCAAAGCGGGTTGGATCAATGCGCAGATCAGCCTATACAATCCCGATAACATTAAACAAGTTATCGGTGAATTGAAAGTAAAAGACACTGCAGGCAAAGTGGTTTTGAAAGCACCATATTCTTCAACCGATGTTGGCGATAAAACGTTCTCGATAGCCAAATTCAAGATCAATAAGCCTCATTTATGGACGCCTGATGATCCTTATTTGTACACCATCGAAGTAACCGCATCTGCGAACGGACAAACTTTTACGCAGACTGAAAAGATCGGTTTTCGTAGTTTCTTATTTGCTGATAAAGGCCCCTTCTACCTCAACGGTAAACGTTTGTTATTACAAGGCACCCATCGCCATGAAGACCATGCAGGTGTAGCCGAAGCCATGACCGACAGCATGATGCACCAGGAAATGCAGCTGATGAAAGATATGGGTGTTAACTTTATTCGCCTCGGCCATTACCAGCAATCGCGTATTATTTTGAACCTGTGCGATAGCCTCGGTATTTTGGTTTGGGAAGAAGAACCCTGGTGCCGCGGCGGTTTGGGCGGCGATCAGTATAAAAATCAAGCCCGAAGCATGCTCACCAATATGATTCAGCAGCACTACAATCATCCTTCTATTATTTTGTGGGGCTTAGGTAATGAGAATGATTGGGAAGGAGATTTCCCCGAGTACGATAAAGCCAAAATCCATGCCTTTATGAGCGAGCAGAATGACTTGGCGCACAAACTCGATCCTTCCCGAAAAACCACGCTTCGTAGGTGTGATTTTTGTAAAGATATTCCCGATGTATATTCGCCATCTATCTGGGCTGGCTGGTACCGCGGCGTTTATACCGAATATAAAAAGGCTACTGAGGATGAGTTTAATAAAGTTCCGCACTTTTTCCACGCCGAATGGGGCGGAGATAGCCACGCGCTGCGCCATTCAGAAAACCCGGACAATGCCTTAGCCAAAATTAAAACTGGCACAGGTGCCGATGAACGCTCTGGTGATGCCTCGCTAATTGGTGGTGCAGCCCGTGTTTCAAAAGATGGCGACTGGAGCGAAAGTTATATCTGCAACTTATTCGACTGGCATTTGAAAGAGCAGGAAACCATGCCCTGGTTAACAGGTTCGGCTTTTTGGGTTTTTAAAGATTTTTCTACACCAATCCGCCCCGATAACCCGGTGCCATACATGAACCAAAAAGGTGTTGTCGAGCGAGATTTTACCAAGAAAGAAGCTTACTATGTTTTACAATCTTACTGGGCTAAAAAGCCGATGGCCCACATTTATGGCCATACCTGGCCAATCCGCTGGGGAGATGAGGGCGAGCAAAAAATGGTGAAAGTATACTCCAATGCCGATAACGCCGAGCTATTTGTAAACGGAAAAAGTTACGGCGTTAAAAAACGTAACAGTCAGGACTTTCCGGCGGCTGGTTTGCGTTGGTTAGTGGTATTTAACAAAGGCAAAAACGATATTCGGGTAGTTGCCCACAAAGGTAAAGTGACGGTGACCGATACCATCAGCCAGATCTATCAAACCGAGAAGTGGGATAAGCCAGCCAAACTGGTGTTGACTAAAATTGCCGATAAAAACGGCATAGCCACAGTACAGGTAACCCTACTGGATAGCAAAGGTGTGCAATGTCTCGATGCCATTAACTGGATCAATTTCTCGCTAACTGGTGACGGAATCTTATTGGATGATCTGGGTACTTCGAGCGGTTCGCGCAAGGTGGAAGCTTACAATGGCCGAGCTATCATCAGCTTAAAAACAAATGGTGGTAATAGTGTAGTCGGCGTACAATCGCCGGGATTAAAGACGGTGTTTTTAAATTTATAAGTGATGAGGTTTAGATTATCAATCATAGTGTTGAGTGTATGTTTACTGTTAAGTGCATTTACTACAGATCAATCTGTTAAGCAACAAGCCACTGTAACTTTAAAGCCTTACATTTTAAAAGAAGCAGCCTGGGCTATGCAGCAAAAGCCGGTTACGGTTACTGCAGAAACCAGTCCAAGGAGCAGCGGCGGTAAACATGATTTTTATTCAGAGGGCGATTATTGGTGGCCAAACCCTGCCGATCCGACCGGTCCTTATATTCAGAAGGATGGCTTGACTAATCCCCAGAATTTTGTGGCGCACCGGCTGGCGATGATCAGGTTTAGCAGGATTATTGGAGCTTTGGCATCGGCGTACAAAATTACGCATGATGAAAAGTATGTAAAGCAAGCCGTTGTACATCTAAAGGCTTGGTTTACCGATCCCGAAACTTTAATGAACCCTAACCTGCAATATGCACAGGCCATTAAAGGCGTGGCAACCGGCCGGGGGATTGGCATTATCGATACCATACAATTGATGGAAGTGGTGCAGGGTGTGGAAGCGATGGCAGATTCATCTTCGCTCAACAAAGAAACATTAGCAGGTATCAAATTATGGTTTAGCGAGTATTTAACCTGGTTAACTACTCATCAATACGGAAAAGATGAAATGAACGCTAAGAATAATCATGGCACCTGCTGGACAATGCAAGCTGCCTGTTTTGCCAAATTTACTGGTAACCAGGAGTTGATTAAATTCTGTTCAGATCGTTATAAGGATGTGCTATTGCCAACGCAAATGGCAACAGATGGTAGTTTCCCACTCGAGTTAAAACGTACAAAACCTTACGGCTATTCGATATTTAATCTGGATGCTATGACTACGTTATGCCAGATATTAAGTACTAAGGATAACGATCTGTGGAACTATCAAACTACCGATGGAAAATCCATCAAAAAAGGGATTGAATTTCTATATCCATACCTGAAAGATAAAAACACCTGGCCTTACCCGCATGATGTGATGCATTGGGAAAGTTGGCCAACTGCACAGCCTTCGTTAATATTCGGTGCAGCGGCTTATCAAAACCAACAATGGTTATCAACCTGGAAAACATTGGATCATGACCCGCAGGATGAGGAGATCATCCGTAATTTACCGGTAAGGCACCCATTGATTTGGTTGAATTAATGATTATGGCCAACAAATAAATGTTTTGAGGGTTTCTTTAATGTATTTAAAGAAACCCTTTTTTATGGCAGATTTAGCAAAGCGATTCCCCGAAAACCCCTTATTACGCCCGGCACATGTACACCCAAGTGCTAATGGCATGCAGGTGATCTGTTTACTGAACCCCGGTGTGTTTCGGTTCGATGGGAAAATCTGGCTGATTGTCCGCGTGGCCGAAAATGCGGCTGCCAAAGAAGGGATGATTCTGGTCCCGATAATTAATGAAGAAGGCAAAACTTCGATCATTGAAATTCCTGAAAAACACCCCGAACTGATTAATACTGATGCAAGGGTGGTGCGGTTTCAAGGGCTGGATTATTTGACTACCTTATCTCATCTGCGTTTACTTTGCAGTGATGATGGTATTCATTTCCATGAGCCCGAAGGTTATGAACCACTCGTTGGCAAAGGTATGCTCGAGGCTTTTGGGATAGAGGATTGCCGGGTCACTTATCTCGAGGGTAAATACTGGTTAACCTATACCGCCGTATCATCAAACGGTGTAACGGTTGGTTTGCGTACTACCAGTGATTGGAAAACATTCGAATCGCACGGCGTGATATTTCCGCCACATAATAAAGACTGCGCCATTTTTGAAGAGAAGGTGAATGGCATGTATTATGCCCTGCACCGGCCAAGCAGTGTTGATCTGGGCGGTAACTTTATCTGGATTGCCGAATCACCGGATGGCATTCATTGGGGTAACCATAAATGCATTGTAAAGACCCGTAAAGGCCATTGGGATGATGCCCGTGTAGGCGCGGGAGCGGCACCTATAAAAACAGATAAAGGCTGGTTAGAAATCTATCACGGCGCTAACTACAAACATCAGTATTGCCTGGGTGCGCTATTGTTTGATCTGAATGACCCTACTAAGGTAATTGCCCGTAGCGATGAACCTTTAATGGTGCCTACCGAAGATTATGAAACCAGCGGCTTTTTCGGCAACGTGATATTTACCAATGGCCATGTTGTTGATGGCGATACCATTACCATGTATTACGGTGCGGCTGATGAGTTTGTATGCGCAGCCAAATTCTCTATTACAGAGATCCTGGCAACGCTTAATGTTTAAGCAGATCGTTATTTTATAAGCGCATTATCGCGGTTGATATTGATCTGAAAATCATAAACGCCAAGATGGAAATTAAAAGCAATTGTAAACTTTTCTTTAACCGGTTTACCATCCAGTGTCGCAGGGGTTAAACGGGGGAGTTTCATCAATTCTCTAATAATATTCCGCTGCATATCATCACTAAAGGCAGGATCAATTTTGAAATTTTCAATTTCACCTTTTTCGGAAACTTCTGCAGTGATGGCCATTTTATCGTCGATATATTTAATATCTATCTGGCTAAGATAATGTTGTACCAGGGTTTGTGTTTGCTGCGAAAAAGCATCCCATCCTTTACTGTATTTTGCATCAACAAATTGCGGGGTAGCTGCTGGTTGTGCATTTGCACAGGTAACAACCGTAATTAAAAGTAAAAAAGCGAATAAGGGTTTCATAGGTATATGGTATAATAGTTAACGCAATATAATTACTTTATATATTAAAAAAAATAAAAGTTGGGCCTGGCTTTGTTGATTAATTAAATTATGCTGTAAATTTATTCTACTGAATTAGTGATAGATGGAAAAAAGGAAAAGCCTCTTATTGAAAGTTGCACTCGTTATTGTTCTATACTCAATATTAACTCATTGGGGCGATGTAAAACGCGGTGTTATTGATGGCCTGAATGATGACCGTACCACGGCTATGAATACAAAAGCTGCTGGAAAATAATTTGTTATTTTTTGGCAAGCCATGCTGGGGTCGAATTGAACCTAAACGCATGGAGAATACTTACAATGCAAGGGGCTGGCACAATTAATAATGAAAAGCCTGATCAGGAAACGCCTATTGACGTTTTTGGTAAAAAAATAAAAGCTAGAAATTCAGTGCCGCAAAAATTAACAGCCTATAACTTTAATAGGTTATATAAAAATATAATCCGATTCGTGGAAGAACGGTCCCGGTTTTACAACCTCAAAGTTATCTGCTTCATAAGTTAAAGCTACGCCTGCACCAAATATCAAGTGTGCTAAGAAAAGCTGTTTATAGAAATTTTTAATATCGACGCCTGGTGGGTTTGGATGTGCCTTGAAAGTAGTATTCCAGATCAGGATACCAGATAAACCACCTATTGATCCAAGTAACAAAGCATTTGCCAAGGTTGGGCGGGTTTTTTTGAGCTGAAGATATTTATCATAAATAGCAGTAAAACCTATACCCACGCCCAAATGCGAAGCCCATCCGGCAGCCATTGCCTTATCTTTATCCAATGTGGTTATACGGTTAAGCAGCTGGCCTAATATTACAGGTTCAACAAAATTCTTTTTGGCAGCTTTGGTAACTGCATAGCTAAACAAGGTCATTACCGCTGTGCCGGCGGTGCCTGCTGTAAATATCTTTTTGAGGTTCATAGCTGCTTATTTCTTAATAAAACAGGCCAGCGGTTTAAATGTTCTTATAGCTACAAGGAATATTAACTATGGAATTAGTAAACGCCATTATTGAATGCCCGAAAGGAAGCGGCCATAAGTATGATTATGAGCCAGAAATGAGATGCTTTAAATTATCCAAGATATTACCTGCCGGATTGGTTTTTCCTTTCGATTTTGGTTTTATTCCTGACACTAAAGGGGAGGACGGCGACCCCCTCGATGTTATCGTAATTTCAGAGATCCAAAGCTTTCCCGGTTGCTGCATGGATTGCCGCATTGTTGGCGCTATTAAAGCCGAACAAACGGAACGCAATGGCGACAAAATGCGTAACGACAGGTATTTGGCAATCCCCCATGTTTCGCAGTTATTTACGGATATTAACGAGGCTGATAACCTGCCATCCAATATCATTACCCAAATTGAAAACTTCTTCAAAAACTATAATGAGCAAGCCGGAAAAAAATTTGAGGTACTTGAACTTTTGGGCGCAGAGGATGCTTATCAGATGATTAAAAAGCAAACCCAATAAAAAATCCCTGCCGCAAAAATTGGCGACAGGGATCAGCTGTATTGAATGATCAATTAGTTAACCTTCGCGCTGTGTTGATATTTAGCCGTGCGATTATCTTTAATTACGCCCTTCCAGTTTAAACCGTAGGCGAAATCGTAAACATGGCCTTCGCTGTCTTTGTAGCATCTCATATCTAAAGGCAAATCTTCGGCCTGGTGTTCAACAGTAGCCATATCTGCTGGCATTTGTAATGGTAATAATCCGGATGGTTCGGTTTTGCCGGTTAGGATATCCAATACAGCCTGATCCTGTACGCCAAACTGCACCAACAATGCACTGGCATCCTGCTCAAACTCGCCAAATACGGTTGCGTTATTCATCATCACAGAAACAATCACCGGCTTGCCTTTCATTTTGGCATAGGTATCGGTCACCATATTTAAATCGGTAGTGTTAATTGCTGTCGATGTTTTGCCTTTGTAGCTGCGGTTGGCAGATTTCTCCAATGGGTCGCCGCCTGCAATACTTGTTGCACGGGCATCGGTAGCGGTATAAGGTTTGTACTGCAAGCTAATAGGCTGGTAACCATTGCCTCCATTTTTAAGATCATCGGCGCTATAGCCGCCCTGCGAAGCCGGGCTGTTGATGAATACCAGGGCATAATCAGCCTCATCAGGATTATCAGTTACGTTAAAGTATTTTTTAACCACGGCAAGGCTCACCGGATAATCTAACTTCTCCGGGTACGGGATACCCAAAAAGTTTTTACCTGCCGGGGTAAATTGTTTAGGGATGTATACCGTTTTATTTTTGGTAAGCGGTAATACATTCCCCTTGTTTTTCAGCATCACGATTGATTTAAGCTGGGCTTCGTAACCTGCCGCCATAAATTCGGGTTTACCCACAGTAGCCTGCGTTTCATCCGGGTTCAGGTATGGGTTCTCAAACAAGCCGGTCCTGAAAATATTCTTCAGCAAACGAACAGCCGATTGTTCAAAACGCTTACGCATAAAGGCTTCGCCATATTCTTTAACGCCCATTTGGTAGGCTGCCAATACCGGTGCGGCATCACTATTACCACCAAACTGATCAACACCCGCTATTAAAGCCTTATAGTGGCGCTCGGCAACGCTTAGTTTCTCTACACCCCAAGATTTTCCCGATAGGAATTGATCAATCGCCGTTTCATCGGCAGTAACCAGCCAGTCGGTACAAACCACGCCGTCGTATTTGTACTTGCCGCGCAGCATATCGTTAATGATGTATTTGTTGTAGTTGTTACCTACGTTCTCCCCGTTTTTGGTATCCTGACCGTAGGAGATAGTATAGTAAGGCATCACAGCAGATGCTTCGCCTGTTTTACCTTTCAGCTTAAAGGCACCTTCGGTAAATGGCACCACGTTTTTTTCGAATTGATGCGCCGGGTAAACCGCATACTTGCCATAGCCATAATGCGCATCGCGGCCGCCCTCGCCGCTGCCACCGCTTGGCCAATGTTTCACCATGGCATTAACACTGTTATAACCCCATCCGCCCGAAATTTCTTTGCTGCCTTCTGAAGTTTGGAAACCATCGATATAAGCCCTCGCCATATCGGTTGCCAGTTGTGGGTCTTCGCCAAAGGTGCCGCTTACACGCCACCAACGTGGTTCGCTGGCAATATCAACCTGTGGCGATAACGCGGTGGCAATACCCAATGCACGATACTCAGATGCAGCAATATGCCCGAAACCTTCAGTAACAGCTGGATCAAAAGTTGCAGCCATACCCAATGAGCCCGGCCACATGGAAATTTGCCCACCTGCACCGGCGTTAAATTCAGCAGACGCCACGATGCCGTGACGGGGATCTGAACTATTATTAGCCGGAATCCCCAGGCCAATACCTTCGGTTAAAGCCTGCATATTATTATTCCATTCCGCAGCAATTGCCGGCGATTGTGCCGAGGTAACCAATACGTGCCTAACGTTATCTTTGGTTAAAAAGGCAATTTGTTGATCGGTTAGATCCGATGCTTTGGCTCCGCTTTCTGCAAATGCTTTACCATGATAAGTACCTGTAAACGGACCAACCGGCGGGTTAGGAATAGGTTGGTGGCGGCTGTATAGCATCAACCCGGCAATTTGCTCTACACTCATCTTACCGGCCAGGTCTTTAGCCCGTACATCGAAAGGTAAGCGCCAGTCTTCGTACTTATCCAGCTTGCCGTTTTTGTTGAGGTCTTTAAAAGCAAGGCCATCAATCGTTAAAATTTTAACGCCCGAAGCAGGGGAGTAGCCCAACGTTTGGCCGCCCTGGTTTTTTACAAAGGTATAAGTGCCTGCCGTTGTGCTGGTGTATTTTTGCTGAGCATAGGCCATTGATGTACCCAGCATAGCCATGATCAATGCGTACGAAGGAAGTTTCTTCATAAAATGCTTAATTGGTTTAATCTAATTGGTTTTAAGGTTGGTTTCGAACCCTAATTTTATTGATATTAGCTATATACAAACGTTTTTGATCTGTTGCTAAATCAATGTTTTAAATTAACACATTAAACTTAAAAAGCAATTCTAAAAAAATAATTATTGCATGAAAACTATTGGTTTAATCGGCGGCATGTCGTGGGAAAGTTCGGTGTTGTATTATCAACTCATCAACAGAAAACTTAACCAGGTTTTGGGAGGCGTACACTCTGGTAAATCGATACTGTTTACGGTTGATTTTGAAGAGATAGCCGACCTGCAACGCAAAAGCGATTGGGATACTTTGGCCGAGAAGATGATTGATGCTGCTAAAGCCCTGCAAGGTGCCGGTGCCGATATGGGTTTGATCTGCGCTAATACGATGCACAAAGTATCTGCTGAAGTGGAGAGCAGCCTTGATATTCCATTGATCCATATTGGCGATGTTACAGCGGATGCCATTAAAAAACAAGGGCTGAAAAAGGTTGGCCTGTTAGGCACCAAGTATACCATGGAGCAGGATTTTATCAAGAACCGGATCGTGAATCGAGGCATCGAAGTTATTATCCCGGACGAAGCTGATCGTGAAATTATCCATAACGTGATTTACACCGAACTGGCTAAGGGTATTATCAGCGATGATTCGCGCAAAGCTTATTTAACAATTATTGATAAACTGGTAGCTGAGGGTGCAGAAGGTGTGATATTAGGTTGTACTGAAATTGGTATGTTGATAAAGCCGACTGATACTGAAGTTCCTACTTTTGATACCACCATTATTCACGCCGAAAAAGCTGTTGAGCTGGCTTTAGAGAAATAAGATATGAAGAGATTATTTACGATTTTAACCATTCTGTTACCCCTTACAGGCTACGCGCAATTCAGCAAAACTGATGCACAGCGTTGTGAAGCACATGCTAAGCAGGTAACCATTGTCCGTGATGATTATGGTGTGCCGCACATTTATGGTAAAACGGATGCTAATGTTGTGTTCGGACTGATGTATACCCAATGTGAGGATAATTTTAAAGGCATAGAGCGTAATTATTTATACCAGTTAGGCCGCCAGGCCGAAGCGGACGGTGAAAGCCGTTTGTATGAAGACCTGCAGATGCAATTAATTGCCGATACTGCCGATGCCATAAAAGATTATAAAGCCAGCCCTATATGGTTTAAAAGCCTGATGAATGCTTTTGCCGATGGCATTAACTACTATTTGTACAAGCATCCCGAAGTTAAACCGTTGGTTTTTAAGCATTATGAGCCCTGGTTTGCCTTGATGTTTACCGACGGCAGTGTGGCTGCTACCAATTATGGCGATATTACTTTACAGGAATCACAGCTGTTTTATAACAAAGGTCCGCAACAAATGGGTGCGGCCTTGCCTGGTTTAAAGCGGGAAATTGTGGAGGAGGTTGATAAGCGGGAGATGGGATCTAATGGTTTTGCGATATCGCCATCTAAATCAAAGTCTGGGCATGCCATGTTGTATATCAATCCGCATGTGCCGTTCTATTTCCGGTCAGAGGTGCAGTTGGTGAGCGATGAGGGATTGAATGTTTATGGTGCGGTTACTTGGGGCCAATTTTTTGTTTACCAGGGGTTTAACCAGCATTGCGGCTGGATGCACACCTCGAGCTATGCCGATGTAGCCGATGTTTACGCCGAAAAAGTAAGCAACAAAAATGGCAAGTGGTTTTATGAATATAACAGCGCACAAAAGCCGGTAACTGAAAAGCAGGTTAAACTGACTTATCTCAAAGATGGCCAGCAATTAGCCAAGCAATTCACAGGCTATTTAACGCATCATGGCCCAGTGTTGGCGAGCCGGGATGGCAAGTGGCTGGCTTTGAAACATTATAACCGCTCGTATAATGCCTTGCTTGAATCGTGGTTGATTACCAAAGCCAATAACCTGGCCGAATACCGCAAAGCTATGGAGCTGCGTGCCAACACCAGTAATAATACCGTTTATGCTGATGATAAGGGCAACACAGCTTTCTGGTATGGCGATTTTATGCCGAAACGCAACCCCAAATACGACTGGCGCCAACCGGTTGATGGTACAACCCCGGCTACCGAATGGCAGGGAACTCATTCAATTGATGAGATAGTCCATGTATATAACCCGGCAAGTGGATGGATTCTGAATTGTAATTCTACACCCTTTACTTCGGCAGGAAAAGATAGCCCGGATAAGGATAAATATCCGCAATACATGGCACCCGATGGTCAGAACTATCGCGGTATAACAGCTGCTAAATTATTGTCTGCGTCAGGGAAATTATCAATGGATGATATGATTGCCACGGGTTATAACCGTTATCTTTCGGCCTTTGATGTGATGTTGCCGGATCTGGTTAGCGCCTACAATCAATCAACCGATACGCTGAAACAACATTTAGCTGAACCGATGCAGGAGCTGGAGAAATGGGATAAGATATCTGCTGTTAACTCCGTTGCTACCACATTGGCTGTAGAGTGGGGAACGCTGATGTTCAAGAATCTACCTAAAGCCACATCTACAGAAGCGGGTACTTACCAGACTGACCGTGTAGATAGCATGCTGCACAAAACTTCCGGGCATCGTGAACTAATGTATTTAGATGAAGTGGTAAAAAGCCTGCAAAGCCGCTTCGGAACATGGAAGGTAAAATGGGGAGATGTAAACCGTTACCAACGCCCGGCTAATGGCGTGTTTGATGATAATGCACCAAGTTTGCCAGCTGCATCTACAGCCAGTACATTCGGGCAATTGCCATCATTTGTAAGCCGCACGCAGAATACGCAGAAACGGTATGGCTACTCGGGCAATAGCTTTATAGCGGCAGTTGAGTTTGGGCCAAAGATCAAAGCTAAAACTATCGAGACCGGCGGTACATCCTTCGACCCGGCATCGAAACACTTTACAGATCAGGCACAAGGCTATCTGGATGGTAAGTTTAAGGACGTGTTTTTTTACAAAGAAGACGTGCTAAGACACGCCGAAAAAACCTATCATCCCGGTTCATAAATCCATGCGTATTTTTATATCTTTGAGCTAATAAATTGATAATGAAGAAGTACTTACTCCTTTTAGTAATATTTTTAGGTTTTTCGAAAGCCGAGGCGCAGCATATAAACTTCCAGGATATGCTGAGTTTGGTTGGAGCTTCGACCGAGCAAATTAACCAGTTTTTAACTGTGGGTAAAAAATTCGAGTATTTATCAACTGATATGACACAAGGTATTCCTGTAAATAGATATCAGAATAGGTTTGGCGAAGATGGTTTTCGTGAAACAGTAATTACCGGTATGGGCAGGCCAATCGGTGGAGGCAAAACTTTACATGTTTTGAGCTACACCACCACTTCGGTAAAACACATTAACGAGCTCATAAAACAGATAACTACATACGGTTACCCTATGACTTTTAAGGGGACCGATAACGATAAAACCATTCGCCAGTACGAAAGCGATATGTATGCCGTTTCTGTTTATACACCGCTGCCAGGGAAAAATGGCTACTATTCGGTAGAGGTACACGAAAAGCACCTCATTTCGCTCGACTAAAAATACTTCTCGGCAGTTAACCCGTAACTTAACAGGGAATTCTCACGCGCTGTACGGTTCATGCGGTTATAGTTATACGATGTGGTGAGAGCCAGCCATTTTCTTAATTTTACCGATAGGTTGGTTGTCGATTTGATAATATAATCGCTCTGCCGGGTCATTGAGTTCTGGATAAAATCGTTACCATCGAGCACAATAATATCTTTAATTACAAACTTAAAAAGTACCCGGAACGAGTTTCTGTAGGTATCATACATATCATGTGTGCCATCATCCAGGAATAAATCACCTCTGTCGTACAAAATACCATCACTTATATTAATCACCGTATTTTTCTTGTTCACAAAATAATAAGCGGCACCCGCACCGGCTTGTAGCTGGTTGTTTATTTTTAACGAAACGCTGGTTGTGTAATTTGCTAATCCCCAATAATAAAAATGGGAGCTGTCACTTTTAAAAATATCGAAATCGAGAGAGGTAGTAAAATCGTTATTCGAAATTACGTGGTCGGTTTTACCATAAATCCAATTGTTATTAAAGTTCATGGCGAATGTTTTCTTTTTAACGCCAAACTTAAAGGTGTTATTTAACAGGTAGGTACTGCTTGATTCGGTTTTGTTGATAGAACCTGATGAAGCAAAATTGGTATAGTAATGGGTAGTATCATTAAACTGCGCCAGGCAGTTGTGGGTTATCAGTATAAATAGGGGTAGAAGCAGAAGTTTATAATTCATAAACAGAATGATGATTCAATAGGCAACAACAGGCATTCTATTATGTTTATTTGATTTTAAGTCAAAAAAATAATGTCAAAAGTTACAAGTTGAAAAAAACAAAGCCAAGATTAATTAATTTCAACTCTGAACTCTGAACTCTGAACTCTGAACTCTGAACTCTGAACTCTGAACTCTGAACTCTGAACTCACTTATACCGTCAAATCGTGCGTATTAAAGCATTTGTTAAACAGATCTTTAATCTGGTTACGATCTGCTTTGGGACATGGTTTCTTAAAAGACAGCCTTGGCTTAATACGGGTTTTGCTTTCGAACACCGGGAAGCCCGGATGCTCTATCTCAAAATAATCTTTATAGTTGGTTTGATTTATCCGGCTCAGCTGCTGCACTAGCTGGCCGAATGTTACTAATCTTCTGTAAAACGGACTCATATTTCATCGCCTTTAATGTTAGTTATAAGGCAATTAGCATGCCATCTCAGGTTTTATAATTTCAACAAATGTTCAGGAGTTTTCCACATTGTTAAAATATTTTCACCGGTATGGCTTGTCCTAAAGTTACTGGTTAAATATGTTGATCGATGATCTGCTTCAGCTGTGCAGCCTGCATTACACCAGATTGGCGCCACTTAGCTTGTCCGTCTTTAAATAAGATCAGCGTAGGTACGCCTTGTATCTTATAAGCCTCTGCTGCCGATGGGTTTTTATCAATGTCGATCTTCAGGATCTTTATACTGTCGCCCGTCATGCCCTTCAGTTGCTTTAGAATAGGGGCCATCATTTTACACGGCCCGCACCACTCGGCCGAAAAATCGACCAATACCGGTTTCTCATCCTTTAACAGATCTGCAAATGTTGCCATAGCTTTTAGTTTTTAAACACGTACACCGTCTTTGCTAAATTGTATTCCGCCGTTGTGCCCAACATGCACGCTTTCGGCAATACTGTCATCATCAATAAAAAGTTTCTCATTATCAATGGTAATGTGGTGTTCGCCAATCATAAAATCGCCGCGTACGCGCAAAATATGGGTTTCGCCAATGTTGTGTAATTCGTTAATTACGTGGCTCGAAAGCCCTTCGGCAGTATGCTGATCAAGCTGCAAAACATCCAGTACAGTATGTACGGTGCTGTTGGTAATATGCACCTGGTTGTCGGTTCGTTGTATTTTGTATTCGGGATGGTCGTAATCATTATCGGCCAGGGCAATGTTATGGCCAAGTGTATCTGTAATATTAGTGTCTACAACCAGCAATTTAGGTTCTGAGCCGTTTGCTGCCGGTGCGTAAACGCTTTTAATTCTTAATAATTCGATGGTGTTACCATCCTGTAAGTAAGTGATAACGGGTTGATCAACGATGAAAGCGTTTGATCCAAGTAGGAATGTGTATTTCATGGCTTGAGCTATTTTCTAATACTTAATAACAAACAACGCTTAAATGTTTAGGTTGTAAGTAATTAAATTTAGGGTGATAACACGAAGCCTTGCTATAGTGATTTAGCTGATTTTTAATTATTATTGAACAGATGTTCAGAATTGACAAAAGAGTTGAAATAAAAGGATATATTAGGTAGTAATGCCGAAACTCCCGACAGATAAAAAACGTATATAAATAAGGAAACACAGAATTTACGCTCAAAGCCCCAACTGAGATCAATGATAAGTAGCGAAAGCAAAAGACTTGAGGCTGTAAGCCGTTTTATGGTATTGGATGCCGATATCACTAAAGACCTTAATGATATTGTAAATCTTACAGCGCAGATCTGCGAAACACCCATTGCTATGGTTACGTTGATTGATGAGGATATGCAATGGTTTAAGGCAACTAAAGGTGTTGATATTTATTGCAATACCCGCGAAGCATCATTTTGCCGTGTTACCATTGAGCAAGATGAACTGCTGGTTATACCTGATACCACCAAAGACGAACACTTTAAAAACCATCCGTTTGTACTAGACGGGCCAAAAATAAGATTTTACGCAGGTGCAAACCTTACCACCCGCGAAGGCCTGCATGCAGGTACGCTGTGTATACTGGATGTAAAACCCAAAGAGCTTTCAGAAACACAGCAAGCATCGCTACAAGTATTGGCTAAACAGGTAATAAACCTGATGGAGCTGAGCTGGAGCCTGCAGTCTCTTGATGAAAAGCACCAGGAGGTATTAAAACAAAAGGAAGAAGCAGATGCTTCACAATTGCACCTTAAAGCCATTTTTGATAGCTCTAAAGATTTGTTCATTTTATTGGGTAAGCACTTAAATATCCTGGCTTTTAACAATGCAGCTGCAAAATATTACGATAGGGCATTAGGCAGAGAGCTTACCGCCGGCGCTTTCTTGTCAGATTATCTCGAACCTCACGTATTAAAAAAACTGGTAAGGTATTACAGCGCTGCTTTAGCCGGGCATGCCGTTCGCACTGAGTTTTTTGTACGAAGAGATACACCCTATGCCGCCTGGCTGGAGGTTTACTTTACACCGGTAAAAGAGGGGAACGATATATCGGGCGTGGCACTTAATGTATCTGATATAACAGCCCGCAAAAAACACGAGGAGCAAATTACATTGCAAAATGAAGCCTTGCAACGCATAGCCATTATACAATCGCACGAATTGCGCAGGCCGGTAGCCTCATTAATGGGTATAATGGAGCTAATTAAACTGGAGCAGGAACATCCTTACGATGATTATGCCTATTTTAAGATGATAGAAACCACCGTAAATGAGCTTGATGATAAGATTTGCGGCATAGTTGCAGAATCTGAAACCACACTTAACAACAGCATTATTATTAATTAAATAAAAATGGCCATGCTTTGAGCATAGCCATTTTAGTATCTAAAAAATTATCCTTTAGTTTTTATCTATATTAAGCTGCGACGCCTCTGTCACTATAATTTCTGGCTTGCCTTTGTAATCAATTATTTTGCCGGTAATACAAACCTTTTTGTTTAAGAAAATGGTTTCCGGGTCGCCGGTAAATTTTTTACGGTCATCACCTTTAATTACAACGGTAAGCAGTTCATTAGGGTGAGGTGCACCAACGTTAAGCAGCGTTGTTTTTGAATTGTCGAAATACTTGCCGTCAACAATTTTATCGCAAACCATTACGGTTTCGTTAACGTGCTTTGCAGCGTCTTTAGCTTCAATTTTTGTTTGTGCAAATCCTTTAATTGCACCCGCTACAACCAGCAGGCATACTATTGCTAATTTTTTCATGTATCTATATTAGTTGAAGTAAAATTATAATATTTAAGTATAACACAAAGCTATTGATAGTAACAATTAGCTACACTAAATTATTAAGCAAATTTTAGTTTATGGCGTAAACTGTTGTTCCCGGGTATTCGTATTTAGTGTGGATATTTCAATAATTGCTAATTAATAATACCTACATTTAATAAAGGCATTAACGCTCCCACGTTTTCCTTTTAATTAAAATATTGTTATTAATGTAGTTTTTGATGAAATTAGTGAAAGGAGTTCATTGTTCATAGTTCATAGATCATAGTGCTTAGCATGGTTTTTTCCTGCTATGAACTATGAACAATCAACTATAAGCTTTTGACTATGACCTATAAACCATCAACTATGAACTAATAACCTATGACTACGAAACCACCGGATACACAATTAAACAGCCATCACATGCAGTTGCAAAATCTTTTCGCACAAAACCCTGCTCCGCTGGCCATATTGAAAGGCCGTGAGGGGATTTTCGAGGTGTTTAATCCGGCATTTATTAAAGTACTGGGGCATACAGATATTCAGAATAAACCGATAAATGAAGTATGGCCGGTGTTTCAACGTTATTGGAATGATGTATCAGCCCGTGTTTTCGAACGTGGCGAAACTGTTTACCACTACAGCTACGCTACTGAAGCCGACTGGCACAATAATGGCCACAATTACACCGCTTATTTCGACTTTGTTTTTTCGCCCTACCGCGATGATGTGGGCGTAATAAATGGCGTTTTGGTTACAGGCCTTGATGTAACAAACAGGGTGGTAACGCTAACCCGGCTAGCCCAGCAGGAGCTGGTATTAAAAAGTGTTACAGAAGCAGCTGCAACCGCGCTTTGGATGATAGATGTGAACGGAGATATTACCTACGTGAGCCAAGCCTGGGTACGTTGGACCGGTAAACCCGCCGAAGCACATTTGGGCAGGGGCTGGCTAAACAGCGTGGTTGAAGAAGACCGCGAACACGTATTTCATCGTTTTGCATTGTACTTCGCTGCCAAAAAAGTTTACAATATTGATTTCAGGATTATCCGTGCCGATGGTAAACTACAGTGGATTGCCGCTACAGGTAAACCGCGTTATTCGTCTGAAGGTGAATTTGAGGGTTACGTAGGTTCATGCATGGATATTACCGAGCGTAAGGAAACCGAGCGCCATCTGCAGGAAAGTGAAGAGCGTTTCCGCAAAATTGCCGACTCGGCACCTGTATTTATATGGATGGCCGATACCAGTGGTAAAACCGTATTTTTCAACAAAAGCTGGCTTGAGTTTACTGGAAAAAGTTTAGTAGAGTCTGTAGGTACTTTGGAAACAGAAGAACTTCACCCTGAAGATGCCGGGAGAGTATATGAAATATATCATGCTGCTTTTGAAAAAAAGGAGCCCTATTACCTCGAATTTAGGCTGAAGCGGTATGATGATGTTTACCGATATATCGGTATGAAATCGGTTCCGCATTATTCGCCCGATGGTGAGTTTGAGGGCTATATTGGTTCGGGTATGGATATTACTGAAACCAAAGAGCATGAGCAGATCAAGAACGAATTTATAGGTATGGCCAGCCATGAGCTGAAAACGCCTATTACTTCAATGAAAGCTTATGTGCAGTTATTACTCAATATTTATAAGAATGAGGACGATGATGAATTCCTCAAAAAATCATTAACCACAGTAAACAAGCAGATCAACAAACTTACCCGGCTGATAACCGATTTGCTGGACGTATCGAAAATAGAAAGCGGCAGGCTAAGCCTTAACAGCGAGGTGTTTGTAATGAACGAATTGCTGAAAGAGTGTATTGACGAAGTACAATATACCGCTCAAAGGCATGATATTGTATTGGAAGAGGATGCAATGCTTTCCGTATACGCCGACCGCGACCGTATTGCCCAGGTAATTACCAATTTGCTTACCAATGCCATCAAATACTCGCCCGAAACAGACCGGATTGATGTGCTGATCAGAAACATAGACGGACAGGTGCGCGTAACCGTACACGATTATGGCATCGGTATCAGCAAAGAAGAGCAGGATAAAATTTTTAATCGCTTTTACCGCGTTGAAGGCCGGAATGAGCAAACCTTCTCTGGCTTTGGCATCGGTTTGTTCGTAGCTTCAGAAATTGTCCGCCGGCATAATGGGCGCATTTGGGTTGATAGCGAAAAAGGCAAAGGCTCATTTTTCTCATTTGAGCTGCCAGCAGTGAGTTCATAGTTGATGGTTCGTAGATCATAAAAAGTTCATGGATTATAGCTAATAGCTCATAATGCTAAGCGAAGTGCTCACTTCGGCAATGAACTATTAGCTATGATCTATGAACCCTTCTCCAATTAATTTCATTTAACTTAAACAGTGGCCTATGTATTTTGTTAAGTTATAGAACATCTACTTAAAAGTAAAACGATATGAAAGATCAGACCAAAGTAATAGCAGCACTTTTAGTAGGTGCTGCGGCGGGTGCCGCCATAGGTTTATTATTGGCCCCCGAAAGCGGAAGCGAATTACGCGAAGACATTGCCGACTATGTGAACGATTTGTTTGAGAAAGCAAAAAATCAGGCACAAAACACGGTGGGCGATGTTAAAGATTACACCAGCAGTGTAGTTGATAAAGCAAAATCGAAATTTAACGGTGTAGTTGGCGATGCTAACGATTACAAAGATGAAGCTGTTGATGCAGCACAATCAAAAGCCGACGAAGCTAAAGATAAAGTAAAAAGTACTGCTAACGATTGGAACAACTCTATCCAGCAGGCATAAGCATATTAAGTATGAAGGGAACCCCGGCATTGTCGGGGTTTTTTTGTTATCATTTTTTAAGAAAGTAACGGAAATGTTAATGCCGTGGGTTGTAAATCCTAAATATTTTTTATTTCTTTGTGATAGTTATTTTAATAGGGGTATTAAATGACTATGAATGAAAGCCGGATCTTAGGATCCGGCTTTTCTTTTTTACAGCAATGGGTTTATGCACTCAGGTACTCATCTGCAATCATCAGGAACAGTTTATCGTCATCGCGCGATTCATCGAAACACTCCACCATCAACTGTTCAATCTCTTTATAATTTAACAGCGAAGCCAGGCGGCGCAGCATGCGGTACGATATAATGTTTACATGCTCAACCAGTTGCATGTGTACCATAATATCCATATCATTCACAATTACCGAATTAGGGTTATTGCGAAGGTCGCACGCGTTTTGAATGATGGTTTTGATGGGCGCATCCGTAATTTCTGTAGGCTCAACATCCAGCATTTTGTAAATATCCTGCATGCGGGCTATCTGTGTCTTTACATCCTTTAGTAACTCTTCCAGCGCTAACTGTAAAATTTTTAGGTTCGTTTTTTTTATTACCTGAGGCAGTTGTTCATTAAGATATAGTTTGCCGTCGTAAATTTTATTGAGGTAATAAATAAAAAGTTCCTTTTGTATCTCGGGGCTCGAGGCTTTATTTGGTGTAATTTCCATGGTTTGGTCGAATTAATTTAACTGTTAAAAAAGTATCAGCGAATATTTAATTATATGTTAAAGGTAACGAATGTACGTTGCTAATTTTCAACTTAATACAAATTGCAGGTTGTAAGGTTTTCTGTAAAATTCTTGTTAAAAATCAACAACACGCTTAATTTCGCTGTTGTCTACACATCCTGCGAAAGAAAGACCCCAGATACTAAAATGATGAATCAGTACAATCGGCCCGATGGGTCGTTCCACATATCGTTTGATCTCAATGAAGACGGTAAAGAGGCCAACCTACTTGTATTGCCCTGCAATGAAACTTTTATAGTGGTGCAAAACAACGAACATATATGTACCCTTGTAAAAACTTTTGACGAACCCGATTACTGGGAACAGCATGCCGGTAACCTGCCCGAAGAAACCATAGAAAAGATGGGGGCCGCCATCACAAAGCATAAGCTTGAATAAAATCCGTTACTTTGCAGCCAGATGAAGTGGAAACTTGGCGATTTTGTGCGTTTTGTAGATGAAAGACGCGAAGGGTATGTAACCCGTATTTTTGATGAGCAGATGATTGGCGTTACCGGCGATGATGATTTCGAGATACCGGTACTGGCCACTAAAGTAACCTCTGTACACGGCCATCAAACAGGCGGGGGCAGGGCAGAAGAAGGCTCATCAACCACCGCACAATCAACCGCTACTTTTGTAGAACATGGCGTGCATTTGGCTGTAGTGAGTGATGCCCGTGCAGCTTCTGTAGTACATTTTCATTTGGTTAATGAAACTTCGTTCGAATTACTGGCAACACTAACCACGCAAAGCCAGGATAAATATAAAGGCGAGTTTTCGGGTGTTATCGCACCAAACTCAAGTGTTGATATGTATGCCGCCCAACTGGCAGATATACAGCTTTGGCCTACTTTTGATTTACAGGTATTATTTTATACCAAGCAGCAGGTAAAACCGCAAAAACCGATCTTGTTTAGCGATAAATTTAAAGCCAAAGATTTTGCCGGTACCAAAAAAACGGTGCCGATATTAAAGCAAGCGGGCTGGTTAATCCGCCTCGATGAAACCGAATTAGTTATTGATCCGCAGAAATTAAAAGAAAGCTTCTTTAAGCCTGCCGAAGAAAAAATAGACCTGGATAAACCCCTGCACGATGTTGACCTCCACATCGAAAAACTCCGCGACGACTTCCAGTTTTTAGATAGCAGCGAAATATTGCAGATTCAATTGAACCATTTCCGCAAAATGCTGGATGCTGCCATTGTGCACCAAATGCAATCCATCGTATTTATACATGGCGCAGGCAACGGCATATTAAGGCATGAGATCCACAAACTGCTTGGCCGCAACCAAAAGGTACAAACCTTTATGGATGCTCAGAAAGAAAAATTTGGCTTCGGCGCAACAAGGGTGTTGTTGAAATAATAAAAAGCCGCATCAGAAAGGATGCGGCTTTTTATATACAATGGGTGTCATGTTGAGGCACTCGAAACATGGTGGGCAAGGCCTCTGCGCACGACCCTTCGAGTGCCTCAGGGTGACAGGCCCCATGCAGGTCATTACCAAATCGGCAAATTAAATCCATTTCAAAAAATATCAATACAGGGTAAACTTTTAAGTAAGTATTCAGTTAAACACGTAGCCAATTTGATATATAAGTGGTTATAGACTTTTAAAACCAGTTTTTTATAGCATTTTTGCACCTGTATTCTAAAATGACGCCATCTAATCAACTTATCAAATTTATCCGCTCCATTACAGGGGTAATTATTATTGCCGGCCTTTGCAGTTTTAAGTCACAGGCAGATACCACCAAAGGTAGTCCGTTTAGGTTTCATACCATTATTATTGATGCCGGGCATGGCGGGAAAGACCCCGGCGCACATGGTGCCTATTCTGTCGAAAAAAATGTGGCATTGGCCATTGCCTTAAAACTGGAAAAAGCTTTCCAGGAACAAATGCCCGAAATTAATACCATACTTACCCGACGAACCGACACGTTTGTTGAGCTAAAACAGCGGGCACATATCGCCAATTCAAACAAAGCCAACCTATTTATTTCTATCCATTGCAACTCCTCACCAGTAACAAAGGGTAGTAGAGAACGTGGTGTACTGCTGCTGGTTTATGGTTTCCATAGGAGTGAGGAACAACGCGAGGCCATCCGCGAGAATGCTTCTATCTACATCGAGAAAAACTATAAGGAGAGTTATGGCGACTACGATCCCAATTCTCCTGCCGCGGCCATTATCCTCAATAATTATATGCTTAAATACCGCAAGCAAAGTATCCTGTTAGGGAGCTTGCTGAATGAGCAATTTAAAGATACCGATAACCGCCACAGTTTAGGGGTTAAAGAACAAGGCGTTTTGGTGCTTGCCCAAAGCGGTATGCCTGCCGTATTGGTTGAAACCGGTTTTATTAATAATACGGAGGACGAAGATTACCTCAACTCTGACGAAGGCCAAAACGCCATTGTACGCTCTATCGTGCGGTCGGTTAAGGCTTATAAAGCGAAAATAAGCGTTAATTAATACTGTTGTAGGTAAGCCGCTTACCTGTTAATGTAAAAATATCTACCAATGTTGTAGACTTTATATTTAATTTTATAATTTCAAACCATAAAATTAACGACGATATGAGTTTAAGACTGGGCGATAAAGCGCCAAACTTCAAAGCCAAAACCTCAGAAGGGGATATAGATTTTTACGAATTTTTAGGTGATAGCTGGGGCGTACTGTTTTCGCACCCTGCCGATTATACACCGGTTTGTACTACTGAATTGGGCCGTACTGCTTCATTGAAAGACGAGTTTGACAAACGCAACGTAAAAGTAGCTGCCCTAAGCGTTGATTCAGTTGAATCGCACTTAGAGTGGATTAAGGATATTAACGAAACACAAAACGTTGAAGTTAACTTCCCGATCATAGCTGATGAGAACCGCGAAATTGCAGAGGCTTACGACATGATCCACCCTAATGCTTCGCTTACGGCTACCGTGCGCTCACTGTTTATCATTGCGCCCGATAAAAGTATTAAACTGATTATCACTTACCCTGCATCTACCGGCAGAAATTTTGTTGAGATACTGCGCGTAATTGATTCATTGCAGTTAACTGCCAACTACAGCGTAGCTACCCCGGCCGATTGGAAAGACGGTGAAGATGTGGTAGTAACACCGGCCATAAAAACAGAAGATATTCCTGCAAAATTCCCGAAAGGCCACGTGATCGTTAAACCTTATCTACGTTTAACTCCTCAGCCTAATAAATAATTTAACACGATACTGTTTTTATGCTGATAAAAACAGTATCCATTTAAAATTAAGGAAACTACTTATTAGGCTGAGGTGTCATCCTTAAATACGGTTTCACCTCTGTAAAACCCT
>CAHJXH010000030.1 GCA_903644075.1 Sphingobacteriaceae bacterium
AGAAGGTTCTTCGGTGCTCATGTAATCGTTGCCCATGCCTTCGTCAACGGTACCGTAGTTAACCAGTATTCCTCCCGTGCCGTCTTTCTGCTTTACGGGCATTTTAAAAACCATAAAATAACACATAGCAATAATAAGCCCCAGGATAATGCCTGTTGCTAAAAATGCTTTGGGATAGTTATTTTCTTCGCTGCGGTAGTCCATCGTACATAACTATTTAGGCTCGGTAGCCAAAACCAGTTTTATATTTAATTTTTGCGCGGTATCCATTACACCTACCACGTTTTGTATGGCAACAGTTTTGTCGACATATAATACAATGGTTAGTTCGGTTGCTAAGGTTTTGTAAGATGCCAGTGTGGTTGATAGCTCTGCTTCCGGCACTTCTTTTTTATCTACATAGTAACGCAGATCTTTAGTTACCGAAACGGTGATCGTTTTCTTCGACATCGACTGCCCTGATGACGATTTGGGTAGCATCAACTTTATTACGTTCGGGTTGGTTACTGTTGATGCAATTAAGAAAAACAACAGCAGGAAGAACATAATATCGTTCATGGCCGAAGTGTGTACTTCAGCAGATGCCCGTTTACCTCTTGTCCTTAAATTCATTTGCTTGGTTCTTCTAACAGGTCAATAAATTCAATGGCGTCGGTTTCCAGTTTCAGGATCACCTTATCAACCATCATTGTTAAAGTGTGATAACAAACATAAGCTACGATACCGACAAACAGACCAGCTGCCGAGGTTACCATCTTCACATATAAACCGCCTGAGATTACACCCATGCTGATGTTATCTGTTTTAGAAATATCGTAAAAGATCTTGATTACACCTGCGATGGTACCCAAGAAACCAAACATGGGTGCAATACCGGCCACAATGCCGATGATGCCGATGTTTTTCTCGAGTTTAGATACTTCGATTTTACCGATGTTTTCGATAGCGCCTTCAATATCTTTTATCGGGCGACCGATACGCAGCAAGCCTTTCTGAAGCATGCGGCCAAGGGGCGTATTACTGTTTTTGCAGATGGCAATGGCCGATTCCAACCTGCCGTTAAGGATATTATCACGCACCTGCGCCATCAGGGTCGACTCATCTCTCGATGCTTTGCGGATGGTGAAAAAGCGTTCGAAGAAGATAACCAAACCTAGTACAGCCAGGATACCAATAGGGATCATTACCCAGCCACCTTTAATCAGCAGGTCGCCAAAGCGCAGGTCTTCCTGCGGGATGGTGGTTGGTGCAGCAGTAGCGTGACTAATAGAATCAACAATATGTGTAGCAGTATCAGTTATCAGCATTAATAGCATCATTTGTATTTTTACTTATAGGGTTCTACGAATATAAATTTGGCTTTGATGGTTCGTGGTTTCAGGATTTCCCGTTTAACAGAATCTGCCTGTTTTTTGGTAGGCTGATACCCGAACACAATCTTATAAACAAAAAATTCTTTACGCTGTACCGAGTCCAGAAGGCGAGCTTCGGGATGGCCCAATGCCCTGTAATTGGTTACGGCGCGGGCAGCGTTTGCATAATTATTAAAGCTGCCTCCCAAAATAAGCCAGGTATTTTTAGGGATTTCGCCAAGTATCGGAGTAGTATTTAAAACGGGTTGCGCTGTAGTTTTAACGGTCGAATCTGCTTTAACTGATGCAGTGGCCAAAGTATCTTTCTTTGTACTATCAGTATCAACCTTTGGCTGCACAATTGGTTTGGTTTTAACCGCAACAGGGGCAGGGCCAAAGTTTATTAATTTGTATTGATAAGCTAAGAAACCTGCTATTGCCGCAATAACTATCACTATTAATATAACCCAATAGATAGTTTTACTTTTTGGCTGTTTTTCTTCCTCAACTTCAACTTCTGGTACAGGTTCTTCTTCTACAGGTGGCGGAGTATTATAAACCGGTACCGGTGGTATAAAAGTTTCCTGAACAGGAACCGGGGCAACAGGTATTGCAGGTTCCGGAACAAAATCTGGAACTACAGCAACCGGAGTTTCCACGTCAGTCTGATCAGGTTGATTTTCACTTCCCAGTTTTTTAATTTTTAACGGAGGTAAGCCATATAATGGCGAATTGAAATTAGTACCGGACTGATTAGGCTTAAATATCAGTTTCGATTGTTCATCGACAGAAAATGTACCCAATCCTTCAAAATCAAATTCACCGGCTTCGGCTTTTGACCTGATCATAGCCGGAAATTTCTCCAGGAAATATTGTGCAGATACTGCCGAAATATTCCGTTCGGATGAAATGAAATTTAACAAATTATGATCTTCCGATTCGATATGATCAGCATCAAAAGTGGTTTCGTAATAGGGTGGGTACAGCGTTTCAGTGGCATTATCGTAATAGCTGCCTTTACGCAAATGCACAAAATAGCCTAAGCCGGGCACATACAAATGGCCATGCTGCTGTAATAATTTGCTTACGTAATTCGATAAATCCATCCCCATATCAGGTAGTAAACTGGTAGTCTGCGCATCAGAAACCAAACCCAACGCCTCCAAATATATTAAATCCGTAATTGCGATAGTACAACCAAGTTTTATTATTGCCATTTAACAGGTTGTTGGCCTGTACAAATACCGATATTTTACGGTTGATTTTGTAATTAGCGCCTGCACTTACGTCGGCGAAAGATTTTATAGTATATGGTGTTGTTTTTTCCTGGTCGGCCAACGAAAGCGTGCTGCTGCTTGTATAAGGCAAATCTTTAGTATCGCCGCGTACTACCAAAGTGCCTGTAATGTTCAGCTGGTTGGTAATATGCAAAACAGTACCTGCGCTGATATTAAACTTAGGCATGTTCCAGGCGTAAAGCTGGCTGTTCATGCTGTAGCTTTTAAATTCGCCTTTACCGAAAATGTCTACATCGTCTGATGCTTTATAATCCAGCTCACCTTTAAAGCCACTTACTTTTGATTTGCCGTTATCATAAACCACCTGGAACTGGTTGTTACCTGTTGCCGGCAAAAAGTTGCTCACAAATAACGCCATATCTTTAACCTGGTAACGGAAAACTTCGGCCTTAAAGCCTAAGCCCGGTGCTAAGGTTCCTTTTACACCGGCAGTAAGATCCAATTGATCTACACTGTTTTTGATATTGATATCCTGACCGATGAAAGGGTTTTCATCAGCAAAATTCTTCAGCGAAGATTTATTGACATCGCCCTTGGCTTCCACATATAAACGCACATAATCAGGGATTACCTGTAACTCAGCCTTGGCAGCCGGGAATACAGATACACGCGATGAAAAACCAAACTCGGTTACGATGTTTACACCTGCATCAATTTTATAGTTATCGCCCTGAAACTTTAGGTAAGGGTTTAAGCGCAATAGGTTATTGGTAATGCTATAGGCATTATCTTTTTGCGAAGTAAGATCTAATGAACCACCCAAACCTGCATAGAATTGTTTGATGGTTTGGTTAAGGAAACCGGTTAATACCAAATTATTTTCACGCGCTTTGAATGCATTGCTGAATAAATAGCCTTTTGCTTTTAAGGCATAATCAAGCACACGATCTGTGTCTTTGTAGTTCTTAACCAGCTCGCCTTCGGCACCAATGGTGCTGAAATGTTGGTGGGCTGGGTCGGCAGTTACCGGTGGTGTTTGTGGTGCATAACCATAAAAATAGTTACTGCCATAATTGTAAGTAATACGGCCGCTCAGGGTATTGGCATCACCTATTGATTTACCGAAAACGCCAACTTCTTCTCGGCTTTGGTTTTGCTTATCGGCATCAGACCCTTGCTGACCGAAGTGTTTAGCCCATGCACCAAACTGTAAAGCCTGATCTTTTCCGTTATTAACATAAGCCTCGCCAAATGTGGTTTTTAAATTACCCACACCTAATTTAACGTAGTTATTGTAGTTGATCGAATCTTGCTCTGCGGCCAGTTTTGCAGCTTCTAATTGTTTAATGGCCGTGTTTTGTTCCAGGCGTTTATCGATACTGGTGTAAGTTAAAGGCGCTTTGAAAGGGATTTTCTCTTCCAGATCGGGGTTACGGCGAATTTTTACCGCATCGGCCAGTACTGGTTTGTAAGTTGTGGTGATCACAATTTCTTCCGACAAGCTGTTATTCTTATTCGGATCGGTATTGGGGTTATTAGCGCCGCCTTTTTTAGATGTATCTCTTGCGGCAGATTTTGCAGCCACATCACCTAATTTTCTAACGTTGGTATTTTTAGCAGGCACAATAGCAACAGGTTTCTTTGCAGCCGGTTTTTTAGCTACAGTTTTTGCCTTTGGCTTCTGTGTGGTTGTTTGTGCGTTAGCAGCGGAAAAGCAAGCAACTGATCCTAAAACAAGCAAGCTGAATATATATCTTGAGTTCATCATTAGTCGTTCTCTTCTCCTTAGTTATTTTTGTTTTTCTTATTTGTTGCCGCAGGTTTGGTAGCTGTGGTATCTGTTTTAGCCTCTGGTATAGCAGGCGAAAGTCTTTGCAGCTTTTCTGTAGCCGTAGGGATAATATCATCATCAGCCTTGTAGTTATCTAGCACACTTTGCAGCGTGGCTTTGGCCTGGAAGTTATCCTTTAGCTTCACATAGTTATCGGCTAATAAAATGAACGATTTAGCCAGCCAGTAATCGTAGTTAGGCATTTTATTCACCAGGTCGAAACAGGTTTTCTGCGATTCTTTGTACTTGCCTTTATTATACTCAACCAAAGCAATATTGTACTTAGCTTCGGCAGCACTTATCGTTTTGGTGTTGGTTACGGTGTAGTTCAATTCTTTTAAAGCTGCTGTGGTATCTGCCTTATCTAAGTAAGCTTTACCGGCGAATAAACCTGTTTTAAATTTATCCTCATCTGATGATTTTTCGTTCTCACGGATCAGCTTCACGTATTTCAACACGTCGTCCGACATTTCCATCTGCGAGTAACACATCACCAGGTTGTTGATGGCGTAGGTATAATCGGCTTTGTATTCTGAGTTAGTTTCTAAACGTTTCAGGAACACTACGGCTTCGTTATACTTTTTCTGTTTCAGGTAGTAGTTAGACATGCTGATGAGCGACTTCTCCGTATAAGGACTCGTCCAGTCGTTCAAAATCACGTTGTAATCCATCACCGCCTCATCACCACGGTTTAAGTTAACCAGTGATTGTGCGCGGATAAAGCGCATTTGCTTTTCGTAGATTGGCTTAGGGAACTTATCGTAATAAGCATTTACGGCTGATACTGTACCCTGCCAGTCGCCTTTTAAATAAAGGTTGTTAGCCGCGGTCGACATAATGTCCTCCTGCTGCGAAGTGGTATAGTTACCGATAGGTGTAGTGGTTGCATAGCTGATAAAGGTTTGTGCATCGCCTTTATCTGTATAGATCTTTTCGATCTGCTTCAGCGCCTGTTTACCTTCATCTGTTTGCGGGTATTGTTGTACTACCTGTTTAAATGAGGTAACAGCTTCATCATCGCGGTTGGCATTATAATCTATCAAACCGATAGAAACCAGTGCGCGCGGCACATAGCTGCTTTGCGGGTATTTCTGGATCATGGCCTGCATTTGTGTTTTAGCCAGGTCCCCGTTGTTTTTTACGAAGTTGGTATAGGCGATCTCGAAATCAGCATCATCCGCAAAATCCGAGTTAGGGAAACGGGCCAACACATCATTCAGCGTAGCGATTTTGGCATCCGGCGACCCGGTTAAACCCTGGATCATACCGCGTTGAAACAAGGCATAATCCTGTCCCTTGCTTTGTTGTTCGATGATGCGGTTATAATATTCTAATGCACGGCTGTAGCTTTTCAATACAAAATAACTGTCGCCTAAGCGGGCAATGGCATCATTTTCGGTATTGGTATCTTTACCCGGGCCGTTTAAAAATTTCTCGAAATAGTTGGCCGCTTTGCTATAAGCTTCGGCATTGAAGGCAGAATAAGCCAGCGCATAGTTGGCGAAGTTATATACATCAGTCTCACGAGACGCAGGCATATCCAAAAATGCCTCAAACTTAGCTACTGATTCAGGATATTTACGAACTTCATACATCGCCTCTGCTTCCCAATAGGTAGTTAGTGCGGTGATCTTATCGTCCTCTGGGTAACGTAACGAGCGGATAAAAATACCGATGGCGTTTTCAAAAGCACGTTCGTTAATAAACTCCAATCCGCGGTAATAGGTAACTTTTTGGTAGGCTACCTTGGCCGATTCTGAGTTGTTGGCAATTGGTTCCAGAATTTCAACGGCTTCGCGATAGTTGCGCGAGTTCAGTAATTCTTCACCTAATAAAATCTTTACATCGTCGGTACGGGTGCTTCGCGGATAGTTTTTCAGATATAAGCGCGTTGCATCTAATGCCTGGGTATTAAAATCGAGCTCGTATGATAGTTTGGCATATTGAAAAAGCGCATCTTCCTGCAATTGCTTATCAAACGTTAATTTCGAAGCTACAAAGTAGGCATTGCGTGCACTTTGTTTATTGTTGAGTTTTAAGAAAACATCACCTAAAGTATAGTTACCATTCTGGCTATAGATGTCGCCGCCGTCAACTAGTTTCTCTAGTTCTACAGAAGCTTTAGGGTAATCTTTTACCTCATAGTAAGCATAGCCCATTTGGTAGCTATCCTGTGTATTCTGAGTTTTGCCCTGATCCTGGCTTTTAAAGCGGGTATAGTATTTAACCGAGTTAGGATAGTCGGCTTTAGCGAAGTAAGATGCGGCGATGATACGCAACATCTCGGTTTCGTGCTGCTGGTGGGTATTGTTAATGATCGGGATAGCGTAACTTAAAACATCATCGTAACGTTTATCTAAAAAGTAAACGGCGGTAATATAATAAGGATAGCTGCTCTCGTATTTTTTAGAGTTCTTAAGTTTCTCGAAGTTAACCAGCGCAACGTGGTAGTCTTTGTTTAAGTAAGCGATATAGGCGAAGTAGTAAGTAGCATCTTCGGTATAAGGCGAGTGGGTGTTACGTACATCGCCAAATAATTGCTGGGCATTTTTTAAATCGCCGATGGCGAAGTAGGAGTATCCTTTGCGGAACTTATATTCGGTGTTTTCTTTGCCGCTCAGGTCGCTTGCTTTTACTTTATCAAACCAACGTAAGGCATCGGCATAGCTGGCGCGTTTAAAGTACGAGCGACCCATCTGGAAGTAAGCCAGTTTGGTGAACGGGTTTTCGGGATGCTCTTTAATAAAGCGCAGAAACATGCTTTCTGCATCATCATTACCTAACTCGAGGGCACAAAGGGCTTCGTAATATTGGGCGTTCTCCTGAACTAGTGATAACTGAGATTCGAATTTAGATTGATTAGTGGTTTTATAACCCAGTTTTTCTACCTGTCTAAATTGCTCGGCGGCAGCTACATATTCGCCTTTGTCAAGCAGTTCGGTAGCGGTATGGTATGTGCGGTAAACCTGGAACGATGGATTTTGCTGGGCATGCGTTGCAGTAAGTGTAAAACATAACGGGGCCAGTAAAGCAATGTATTTGGGTTTAATCATAATTGATAATAACGGCGCTGCAAGCAGCTATAAAATGCGTTTCATGGTAAATTGCCACAAAGGTGGTAAAATACTTTTCTATAACGAAGGTAAAAAAATGATGGTATAGCTTTTTAGAAAAAAAGCGATAAATATGAAAATATATGGTGATGAAATATGTAAAAACGGCACACGTTTATAAGAAGTGATAAGGGAGATGAGTGTGAGAAATGGAAAGTTTATAAGCATAGTTAATTTATTAACTGTTGTTGTATTGTTGATTATCAGCGCGTTTAAATTGCCTCAGAAGCAAGATGAAGGTGTATTGATATGGCGGGATGTGCCTCTAAAAATAAAGGTAGCGGGCTTTTACATTACTAATATTGTTGACGAGCGTGTTGATAAAAAAATAATTGGCCGTTTAATCCCGGTTTCTGCGATTCCCGGTAAAAATATAGCCCAACCATTAAGTTTACAAGGAGGTGGTTTAGCCGTAATTGAAACATATTTGAAGCATAGCCTGCCTTACCAGGAGAATTATAAGCCGGTTATTATTAAGGTAAAAAAGCTATTGATTACAGAAAATGCTTTACCGGATGGGCGAGTGGATGGTAAGATAGATGTATCGCTATCATTCGATCTGAAAACTGGCGAGGATATGGATGCACACCTTGTAAATTATACTGGCAGGGCGCACTACATCCGTTCAAATTCGCAGAGTGATATAGCCGAACCTGCTTTGAGAACTGCCATTGAAAATGCAATTGTGTATTTTAATACCTGGATGGAGAAGCAGGCAGATGTTAATCCCGTGCTGGCTAAAAGTGTAAAGCTGGTATTTAGCGATTATCACGAAGATCAGCCCGAAACTGATACCATTTATTACTCGCCTAAACGGCCGGTTACCTGGGATGATTTTAAGGATAAACGCAATGTAAAAAGTAGTTATTCTGCAGCGATTATGCCCGGTCTCGGTTTTACCGAACAAACGTCAATTAATAAAGGTGTGATCATTATTCACATGGCCATGAAGGTTTACCTGCCTAAAAGTGCAAGCTGGGTAAAAAGCGGTGCCGAAAACGCTTATAACCTTAACCACGAGCAGCGGCATTTTGATATTGTAAAACTGGTAAGCGAGAAATTTAAAAGGCAAATGCTTGCTGAAACACTACCTGTATTAAACTATGACGGAAGTATTAATGTGGCTTATTTTGATGAACTACGCGAAATGGACCACATGCAAAAGCAATACGATAGCGAAACCCAGCATGGCGCGAACACATCTGCACAAGAAAGATGGAATGAATTTATTGATAAAGAGCTGAGTGGCTTTTAAAATTAAGCCGCAGCATTTGGCAACTGTCTTTGTATTTTTTGCAGCAGTACGTTAATATCAAATGGTTTAGCTAAAAAGTCATCGGGGGCACAATCTTGCTTTAATACGTCGGCAATGTTGTGGCTGGCCGAGATCATAATTACTGGTATGGTACGTGTCTGATCCTGCGATTTAATAGTACGGCATAGGTCGCGGCCATCTGAAGTGCCGAGCATAATGTCCATTAATATCAAGTCGGGCTCGTGCTCTTTTATCCTGTCGAAGATTAAACGGCCATCAGCCAAAGTATCAACTTCGTAGCCCGAATCTTCTAGTATAAATTGTAATATGTCTAAGATATCTTTATCGTCGTCAACCGCTAAAATCCTTGTCATTTGTCGTTTCTGTTTGCGTTCAAATCTTTGCTTATATATTTAGATTTGGTCAGTTAGTATCAGCTTTCGTCTACTCTTATAGACATTTAATGCATTGCGTAAGTTATACACAAATGTGCAATTACTGTACCATATATTTAAATAGTTGTAAAATGCACCTATCAATTAATCCACAGGTATTTTATGTTGATATTTTTTGCCGGTATGATACCGTACATGTTGTATTATTATGAAAAAAATTACTGCATTTTTATGCATTTTGGGGCTTAATTTACACATCAGTTATAAGCCAGCCAAAAAATTATCAGTGTAAAAACGAAAAGAAATTGTTGATATTAACAATAAGCCTTTTTTTAATCAGGGAAAAAAATTTGTGAAACTAGCTTGTCCCCGAAGGCTATATGTTTAAATTTGAAGACATTAGTTCGCCTAAACTGATCAATGAAGCTTTTATGATTTAGAGCGAATAATTTTGTAATCGTCTAATTCAGTAAATTTTGATTCAGGCAATCTCAGTCAACATCAACCAGGTTATTCACCTTTTCAATCAACTCAACAAGGTCAAAGGGTTTGTCGATAATGGCATCACAACCATAAGCAAATAAGTCATTGCTATGGTTAACATAGGCCGAAAAAATTATGATGGGTAGTGCGCTAAGAGAGGGGATGGCTTTAATTTGCTGGCATATTTCGCCTCCGCTAATATTGCCCAGGCGATAATCGAGAATAATAAGATCGGGCTTAAATTCGTTAACTACGGCAATATAATTGTTGGTATCAGATTTAGCCATCACTTCGAAATTTTCGTAAGCCAAGGTCTCCTGCACAATATCAAGAATGTCCTGATTGTCATCAATTATCAAAATTCTTTTTGCCATAATAAAGTTTAATTGAGGGCGCTATGATACGATACAATAAAGTACGGGGTAATGAGCAGAATAGTTACACTTAGTGAAACGTTTGGGCTAATAAAACCGTATCAGATTTAATCAATTAATAAGTAAAGATATATATTAATGGCTAATATTAGATACAGCTTTATTGTTTTAAATTTGTGAAATACTAATTACCCCTGTGTCAACTAAGACACTGTCAGACAATCTGTTCCAGGCATCTTTGAAAAATCGACAAATGCATTGATTTACAGCGTGCAGTATGAGAAAACCCGTGGTGTCTTTGGTTTTGGTATCGGCTTATATCTCTCAGCAGAAATTATGCTCCTGCATGATGGCGAGATGGATTTAAAGAGCGAACAAGGCCGGCGATCAACCTTTTACTTCAGGTTGCCGAAAGCGATATAAAAAAATAGCGCCACACTTTCTAAAAAAGTGTGGCGCATCTGCACTCACTTACATCCCCTCAATACTGGTATTATAACAAAGTGCGTGCCTGAATTTATCCTTTGGTTAATTTTTATAAAGTTTTATTTAAATTTTCGGTTCTTTTCTTCCTCCCTGCACGTCATTGCGAGGAACGAAGCAATTCCCGACTTATAGAGTCGCTCTACATAGTTCACGATTGCTTTCCCGAAATAAATCCGGGACAAGCTGTACCTTACAGCAATGACGGTAAAATTTGATAATCTAAAACGCCTCACCCAAAGCCAGCACAAAGCCCGAGTAGCCTTTGCTGAAGCCATAATCCAGTGCAATATTGGTATTTGAGCCTTTATTGAATTTAATCCGCATGCCACCACCGCCTGCCGGGTGAATGTATTTAAACTGATGGGTATTAGGTTCTGAAACCGATGTGCTGTTGGCGAATAATACGAAGCCCAGCAAACCGCTTGGTAAAATATCGCGGCGATACTCAGCTTCCATATAAGCAAGGCTTTGGCCGCGATAACGATTTTGCTGAATGCCCCGGCCCGATCGGTTATAAAAATCCCAGCCGATACTTGGCAGATCAAGATATGGTACACCTTTGTCCAGGGTTGTCCAGTAATAAGTCCACAAGGCCAGCATGTTTTGTTGGCGTGTTTGGGTAAAATGGATGTACTTACGCAGATCAACATATAATGATTGCCATGCTGCATTACTACCCAGCATTGGTGTGTTATATCTGTAAACCAGGTTTGAATAACAACCCGGTAATGGGTTAAGAGAGTTATTTCGCGTATCGTAAAGTAAATTAAGGGTTACACCCGATGACAGCGAATTTGTGTTACTTGTACCATATTGATAACCTGTAAATTGCTGCAGGTTCTGCATATTTTCGTGCTGGGCATTAATTTCTACGTGATAGTCCAGATCATAGCCAATACCGGCAAAAAAGTATGATGTAATACGTTTCAAGGCACTTTGATAGAAACGGATGTATTTATAATCAACGCTTATTTTATTGTTTTGCTGGGTTGCACCACCAAGGCCCCAGGTATCTTGTGGGTATATTAGAAAACGGGTATCACCCTGTATAAACCAGTTATTGTTATTAAGCCAGATGTTAGATCGCAGGGGCAACCCAAAACGGCCGGTAAAGTTAAAATAAGGGGTAAAAGTTACGTTTGAAATATTAGTTGTTTGCCTGTCGCCCACATAGAAACCTGCTGTTGTAGAGGTTATTAGTGCCCTGCCACCACCCGGTACGGCCGATGATATAGGCAAGATAGAGAAGTAAACAGATTTTCTAGGGGCATCCTCGAGGCTGGTACTCGGGCCGGTGTTTATTTTGAATACATTTTTAAAAACACCGATAATATCTTTTTGTCCAACGGTATCAAGTCCTTTCTGTGCAGAGCCAAATGAGTCGCTGCTTTGTGCAAGCAGCAAACCCGGAAGCAGCACAAAGAAAAGCAATGATACAAGTATCTTCATTTAAGCGTTAGTTGGAATTGTAATTTAGCAACTTATTGCAAAAAGTCAGCCAAATGTCAAAAAATATTATACTAAATTTTAACGCTAATTTGGAGTAGAAAGTTGTAGGGAAAGGGTATTTTTATTTGAACTGACGATTGTGATGTTTTCGGCCCCTAAAGGTACTCACCTAACTTTTAATGTGTTTTTGCCAGTGGGAAGGTATTAAAAAAAGAAAGCCTTTGACCATTGGTCAAAGGCTTATCAAAAAAGCTGAAATAAATTAATTATGGTAACGATATTTGGCCCTGCGTACAAGCGTATGGTGCGCTCTCCAATTTGCACGGTGTTTTCTCTCTACATTTTTACGGTGTTCATTACCAATAACATAGCCGCCGCCGGCACCTATAGCGCCACCAATAAGGGCACCGCCCACTCCGTGGCCAATTAAGCCACCGGCAACTGCACCACCGGCACCACCAATAATAGCCCCGCGACCCTGATCGCTCAGTTTTTTATGCTGTGCCTGGCTTGGATTACTAAATGCCAGTACACTAAATATTAAGCTAAAGCAAAAAATTATCTTTTTCATAGTTTGTTTCTTATTACAAGTTGATACTTGCAAGTATTAGGCCATACTTTAATTTAATGAATATTTAATGAAGGGATGACTTTGATTAGATAATCAAACTGGCTTTTGGCTACCATAAATGTCGCTCTAAAACAACGAATAAATTCTACGGGGGAGTGTAGGAGATCCAGCGCCTTTACCATTACGGGTACAAATGATTTGAGAGCCAAGAGACCGGAAACAAGAGACAAGAGAAAAAGCGCGACATTGAGAGGTACGAAGCAATCCCCAATATACAGAGCGGCTATATAAAGGTCGCGATTGAATTGTACCTCTTAATGACGTGGTTTTTTGTCTTTGTCCTTGATCCTTTCGTCCTTCGTCTAAAACTAATATCCGTCTCCATCCAACAAATTGCCGAGGCCACCTAAAATGCTGCCTTCTTCGCGGCGTGGCCCGGTGGCGAAGTTGAGGATACGGCTGGCTAAACGGCTAACGGGCAGGGTTTGGATCCACACTTTACCCGGGCCTTGCAGGGTTGCGAAGAAGAAACCTTCGCCGCCGAATAATTTATTACGGATGCCACCGATAAACTGAATATCAAAATCAACACCCAGTGTATAGCCTACCAAACAACCGGTATCAATCTTGATGATTTCGCCGGGTTGTAATTCGCGCTCAAAAACGTGGCCGCCGGCGTGCATAAATGCCATGCCGTCGCCTTCTAAGCGTTCCATAATAAAACCTTCACCGCCAAACAGGCCGGTACCAAGTTTACGCTGAAATTCTATATTGATGGATACGCCTTTGGCCGCTGCCAGGAAAGCATCCTTCTGGCAAATTACAGCGTTACCTAAACGGGCCAAATCGAGCGGAATAATTTTGCCTGGGTAAGGCGAAGCAAAACTTACCCGCCTTTTGCCTGAGCCAACATTGGTAAAGGCCGTCATAAACAAGCTTTCGCCAACTAACAAGCGTTTGCCCGCGCTAAATAGTTTACCCATCAGGCCGCCGCCTTGTTGGGTACTGCCGTCACCAAAAATGGTTTGCATCTGTATAGCATCGTCCATCATCATAAAAGCGCCTGCCTCGGCCACTGCGCTTTCACCCGGATCAAGTTCTATCTCCACATATTGCATTTCTTCCCCAATAATGCGATAGTCTATTTCGTCGTTCCTTATCATAAAACGTTTTTATATTTTAACTCAACAGGGCTGCCGATGTTACAAAACAGATCAAAAAATTTCTATTAACAATGACTTGTTGGAGTGGAACGTTTTACTTTTTAAACTACATCCGGTTTCTTTTTTTCGCTTAATCGGTTAATTTCTATGGCTGCGCTTATTAAAGCTAAATGTGTGAAAGCTTGCGGGAAATTGCCCGTTTGCTCGCCGCTTTTACTCAATTGCTCGGAGAATAGTCTCAGTGGGTTAGCATAACCCAGTATTTTTGCAAATACCTCATTGGCTTTATCCATTTCGCCGCTTTTGGCCAGGCATTCGGCATACCAGAATGAGCACATGGTAAAAGTACCTTCTTCGCTGCCCAAGCCATCAACGTTAAGTTCGGTATTGCGGTAGCGATATATCAGTACGTCAAGTTTCAGGTCGCGCTCTACAGCGGCAAGGGTCTTCAGCCAGCGTGGTTCGTGCGGACTAATAAACCGAAGCATTGGCATCAGCAGAACAGAAGCATCCAACTCGTCCGATCCTTTAAATTGCACAAAGGCCTCTTTCTTTTCGTTCCAGAAATTAGTATAAATGTCTTCGTAAATCTCATCCCGTATAGCAATCCAACGCTCATGCGGGAAGGGGAATGAACGTGTATTACCTATTTTAATAGCCCTGTCAATAGCTACCCAGCACATTAGTCTCGAATGCAAAAACTCCCGTTTTGCCCCGCGAATTTCCCACATGCCATGGTCGGGTTCGTGCCAATGAGTACAAACATATTCAATTTGGATAATCAACATCTGCCAAAACTCGTAGGTGATTTCACCACCGTATTTGTTGTACAGGTAAATGGTATCCATTAGTTCGCCATAAATATCCATTTGCTGCTGGTTAACAGCACCGTTGCCAATAAGTACGGGTTTAGAATTTCTATAGCCCGACAGGTGTTTCAGTTCCTGTTCGTCGGGCGAGCGTTTGCCTTCCATTGTATACATTACCCCCATATCCTTAGGGATGCAGTTTTCCAGTACCCAATGCATAAAAGCGGCGGCATCGTCCATAAACCCTAAACGCAGAAAGGCAAACATGGTAAATGCAGTATCGCGAATCCAGGTGTAACGATAATCCCAGTTGCGTTTGCCACCAATGGTTTCGGGCAGGCCAAAAGTTGCCGCAGCTATTACCGAGCCATGCTTTATAGAAGTAAGTAGCTTTAGGGTGATGCATGACCGGCGCACAATCTCAATCCATCGGCCGTTGAAGTTACATTGGTTAATCCAGTTTTTCCAGTAGTCGTAAGTCTGCCCATAACAAGTAATGCAGTAGGGGTGCAACTCATTTAAAAAGCTGCTGTTCTCGATGTTATCCTGTATTACAAAACACAACATTTCATCCTGATTCAGTTCGAAGTTATGATCGATGTCGTTATCCTTAATTGTAAGCGGGATTTCGGAAAAGAGGTGGAACTGCTGCCCGTCTTCACTTGTAAAATCCACACGGTTATTTTCAGCCTGTTCGGCCTTATGGCCAATCCGGGCGTAATCAAAACGTGGATGGCACTGTATGGTATATTTGATTTTACCGCGAATGGTTTTGAGTTTGCGCACCAGGGTAAGGCGGTTATGCTCTTTATCAATCGCCATAAAATCGGTTAGCTCGGCAATGCCGTCTTCAGAGAAAAAGCGGGTCACCAGTATGGCCGAATCTGTAAGATAAAGTTGCTTGCTTCGTGGGTTACTGAGCTGCGGGCGGATACAAAAGTAACCACCCTTATCAGCATCCAGCAATGCCCCAAAAACCGTTGGCGAATCGTAATTGGGCAGGCACATATAATCAATAGAACCCCGGTTTGATACCAGCGCAACAGTGTTGAGGTTGCCGATCACCCCGTAATTTTCTATCGGTTCATAATTTTCCTCCATGTGCCTTATCTCTATATCTTATCCGAGAGAGACAGCCGCACACGCTTTTTGTTTTATAACCAATCAGCAAACACAAACCTATAAGTTTTGGTTGTATCAGTAATAAGTTTACAGGCCAAACTGTATACGCTGATAAACCGAAATATGACCATTAACGACGATAAACAAGCGCATGCCTTTTATGCCGAAGCCCTTACTACGCTTACAGAAAGCGGCATAGATTATATGCTGGGCGGCGCTTTTGCCGTGTTCCATTACACCGGCCTGTTTCGTGATACTAAAGACCTGGATGTATACTGCCGATATGCCGATTGTACCAAAATTTTAAAGTTTTTTGCTGATAAAGGCTACACCGTTGAATACACCGATGTGCGCTGGCTGGCCAAGATTTTTAAGGGAGATTACTTTATCGATGTGATATTCGATACGGTAAACAACATTTGCAAGGTTGATGACAGCTGGTTCGATCACGCAACCAATGCTCATTTTTTTGACTGTGATGTAAAGATAATCCCTGCTGAAGAATTGTTCTGGTGCAAAATATATGTACAGAACCGTGAGCGCTACGATGGCGCCGATATGAACCATCTGTTATTAAAAGCGGGTAAAGATTTCGACTGGAACCGACTGTTTAACCGGGTAGAGCAGCACTGGCATTTGTTGCTGGCACAGATACTGCAATTTCAGTTTGTGTACCCGGCCGACTACCGGGAAATTATACCCAAATGGATATTTGACGAACTGATACGAAAAGCTAATGAACAATATGATTTACCCGAACCTGTGGTGCGCGTTTGCCGCGGACCGATGATTGACCAAACCCAATACGCGGTTGACATTAAGGAATGGGATTATAAATCGTACACAATAATTACTGTTTAAATTTTATGGAAGATACCAAAGTAACCCGGATAGCTGCCGTTGCCGATGTGCATGTACGTGAAGCCGATAAAGGCAAATGGACCGATTATTTTAAAGAAGTATCATCAAAAGCAGATGTATTACTAATCTGCGGCGATTTAACCGATACCGGCGACGAAGATGAAGCTGCTATACTAGCCGAAGAACTGCGCGCCTGCACCATACCTGTTGTGTGTGTACTGGGTAACCACGATTACGAAAAGGGCAGGCAGAAACTGATTCGACAAACCATACAAAGCCAAAATGTGCATGTGTTGGATGGCGAAGCCATTACCATTGGTAACGTTGGTTTTGCCGGTATAAAAGGTTTTGGTGGTGGTTTTGATAACCACATGCTGACTATGTTTGGCGAAAATGCCATGAAAGCTTTTGTACAGGAAGCCGTTGATGAAGCCCTGCACCTGGAACGTGCCCTAAGCAAATTAGAAGCAGACCCAATGGTGCATCATAAAATTGCGATATTGCATTATGCGCCCATTAAGGCAACTGTAGTGGGGGAGCCGGAGGCTATTTATCCATTCCTGGGCTCATCGCGTTTAGTAGAACCCATGATCCGTAAAGGGGTTAGGGCTTGTTTCCACGGCCATGCGCACGCGGGCACATTAGAGGGAGATATTAACGGCAGTATTAAGGTATACAATGTAGCCAAACCTATACTGGTAAAGGCGGGGTACCAATGCCCGTATTATTTGTATGAATTACCGGCATAGCCGGTAATTTAATTAGCGACTCGCCTGTTCATCAAGCTTTGCTCGGTTTTCAGCTCTTCTTCCTGTAGTATGGCCAGTGTGCGCATTATTTTGCTTTTGCCTACCTGCAGATTGTTTTTTTGATCTAATAAATACTCAACAGCTTTTTTAATACTGTCCAGTTTCGCTTTATCCTTCTTTAACTGTGTCATTTCTTATTCAATTAAACTATGATCTGTTTTTCAATGCATCCACTAACTTTTTCAACTCAGCGTTTAGTATACGTTCAATCTCCAGCTGTTTAGCGGCCAAATCCATCTGCAGCTTTTTGATGTTATCCAAAACAGCTGTAGTTTCATGGTACTCCTTTTTTCTGCGCAGCGAAGCTTCCTGGTTTCTGATCTTCGAAATCAGTTGTTCTTCCTGCATTCTATGGTAGAGCAACGACTGCATATAATAGGTAGACGAACGGCTTTAATAAGGATTAATACGGTTTCTTGTTTGTTTATGTTTTGCTTTATACGAAATAATTATTAACAGATTTATTAACATATTAATGGTCAGGAAGATTTATTGCAATTTGAATAAGAATTAATTGTTGATGCAACCAATTTGGCAGATTAAGCATCTTGCTTATATATTAAACTTTACCCTTGTTATGATCAAAAAATTATCAACCTTAAAATTGAAGCTTACGCTTACTGCTATCATCTTACTGGCTGTACTTTCGGCACAGGCACAGCATACTACCACTATTGGCAATACACCACGTACAGGTTCTAGCAATAGCACTTTTGCGGTAATAAAGGGGCAGCAGGTAGGCGTTAAAATGAAAGCAGGCAGTAAAATGGTTAAGCTGCTTAAACTAAATTTCGGCGTGGAAAATCACAGTACTGATACCTTGAAGTTTAAAGTAAATGTTTACGGATTTAACGGAACAGTGCCCGACGACAACCTGGTTAAACAAACCATTATAGGCGGGATTCCGAAGGGAAATAATCGCATTATTGTAGACCTATCGCCTTATGATATTGAGGTAAATGGCGATATCCTGGTATCTATCGAATGGTTAAGTACCAAGCAATTTACTGAACCATCTTTCCATATCGGTTTGTTTAACGGAGGCACATGGAATTATGAAAACGATGCCTGGAAGCACACGCCTGTAGCCGGGGTTGATTTTAGTGTACTGGTTGAAAAATTGAAAAAGTAACATTATTTAATTTACAAGCCGTGTATTTGCATAAGATGCACGGCTTGTATGTTTAAATGATATTTTCCTATTTTCACACCCATGAAAAAGGCATTGCTTATTATAACTGTTATCACTGCTTTATTTACTGCCGCGTGCACAGGCGGTTTAGATAGCCAAAAACTGTACGGCAAATGGAAGTATGTTAAAGTAGGTGTACCCAACAGCAGCCCACCCGATACTGTAACCACTGCCGATCTGCAGGAGAATAAGCCTTATATCGAAATTAAGCCCGACGGCAATCTCAACATTTATTGGGGAGGCAAACTATTATCGCACGGTACCTATAAAATTGCAGGGAAAAATCTCAATGTACACGAGATATTGCCCGATGGTAAAAGCCGAGATTTCCCTTTCTTTGTTTCCTCACTTAGTGATAAACAGATCACTTTTGAAACCTTGGATAAAGATGGTTCGAGGGTAACGGCGGTGAAGGAGTAAAAATTATTATACCCATAAGTTTCATCCTCATAAGTTTACCCCTTATTTAAGTTTCTGCAAGGAGCACTAACAGTAGTTTCCCGTTGAAAAGGGGAAGGCAGTGGCATTGCTATTATACTAACGTTAATAAGGGGTAGATTTGCTTAAGTTAAGTAGAGGCTCTAAATTTTATGAAACTGCCCAAAGTGCAATAACGCACCAGCGGGATCAATAACAAAACACTCATCGCGCCAATCATTTCTTTTAATGGGGTGTAATTTTGCGCCGGGATATTTTTTAGGGAGTTGCAACTGTGTAAGCCATTCGAAGCATTCTTCCACATTTTTAACTTCGATAAACAACATGGTGTTGTTGAGCCAGTCTTCCACATAAGCATCCTGCAAATAGAAACTCAATTCATTGAACCGAAGTAAAGACAAGTTTTCGGAAAGTGGGATTTCCTGAAAGCCCAGTGCGGTATAAAATGCTTTGGAAACGGCGAAGTCTTTAGAGCCGATAAACGTGCGTAGGGAGACGATTTCAGGTTTCATACAGTCCTTATTTGGTTTCACCAATAATACTAATCATAAACGAAACGAAGGTGTTACAACAGCACTAATTACAGGGATTTTGCTACTTTAGCCATTGCGCAGATGAAAAGTGCTGCCTGTGATACCATTTTAACCTTTTATTATCCCCATGGCCTTACTGACCATCCTGATCTGTATCATCCTGCTTGTGCTTTTAGTAAGCTGGGCTAAAGTTAACCCCTTCCTGGCTTTGCTGCTGGTGTCGGTAATTGCAGGCCTGGCTTTGGGTATTCCGCTGGATAAGGTGAGTGCTTCGGTACAAAAGGGAATGGGCGATACCATGGGTTCGCTGCTTATTATTATTTGCCTCGGCGCAATGTTAGGCAAGCTGATTGCCAGCAGCGGCGCCGCGCAAAAAATTGCCGATGTACTGGTTAAAACCGGCGGCGAAAAAAATATCCAATGGGCGTTGGTACTGGCAGGCTTTGTGGTAGGTATCCCGTTGTTTTACGGGATTGGCTTTGTATTGGTGGTTCCATTGATATTTTCTATCTCTTATAAATACAAAATTAACGCGGTGTATATCGGTTTGCCTATGCTGGCAGCACTATCGGTTACGCACGGCTTTTTGCCGCCTCACCCTTCGCCAACAGCACTGGTAAAACTGTTTCATGCCGATATGGGGATGACGCTGTTTTACGGCATCATCATCGCCATCCCAACTATCATACTGGCCGGCCCGCTGTATGCGCGAACTTTGAAGAACATCAAATCAGAACCCTTAGCCACTTTCCGCGCCGCCGAATTGTCTGATGCCGAAATGCCTAATGCCTTCAATAGCTTTTTCACGGCATTGCTCCCGGTAATTTTGCTGATGCTGGCAGCGGCTTATCCGCATTTAAATGTGAAGGATGAGTTCACTAATAAATTGGTAGCTTTTCTGGGTGATCCTGCCATTGTAATGCTGATTTCTTTAATCTTTGGCACATTCTCATTGGGTATCGCCAGGGGTAAAAAGATGAGTGCCCTAAGCGATGTATATGTGGATGCCCTGAAAGATATTGCAGTGATCCTGCTCATCATCGCAGCCTCCGGTGCCTTTAAACAGGTGCTGATCGACAGCGGCGTAAGCAGCATCATTGCCGATCAGATCCAAACCCTTAACATCCCGCCGCTGATTATGGGCTGGCTCATTGCCGCCATCATCCGCATCAGCTTAGGCTCCAGCACCGTAGCCGGGTTAACCGCAGCTGCTATTGTTGCCCCCATGATCTCGAAATATCATATCAATCCCAACCTCATGGTATTATCCATTGGCGCAGGCAGCCTGGTACTCTCTCACGTAAACGACTCCGGTTTCTGGCTTTATAAAGAGTATTTTAACCTCAGCATCAAAGACACCCTTCGTTCATGGACCATGATGGAAACATTGGTAGCTGTGATTGGGTTAGTAGGGGTGTTGGTGTTGAATGTGTTTGTGTAAGGATTTCGGAATTCGGATGTTCGATTTCGGATTTAGATACAATGACTTTTCGCTGCCGCAAGTTTTCAACTTGTGGTAAAACAGTCATAAGGTTTCACCTTATCGGAAGCTGAAAGCTTCCACAAGTACAGTCACATTTACGCTGCGCTAAACTTGCGACAGCAAATGAAAGCCATCACGAACACAAAGCCGCTTTCTGCGTTAGAGGATGTAACACTTATTTAATAATAGACATGACCATCTATCTGCAAATTATATGGCTTTTTCTCCTGGCGTTGCCAATTGCCTGCGTGGCATGGACGGTTACGCACGAGGAAGTATTCAGGGAGCCAAGAGAATATTGCGTGCGCCGATGTAAGACAGGGAAAACCCTGCCCGAAAGAAAGTTTTTCTACCTGTTTACCTGCGAATATTGTTTTAGCCATTATGTTACTGTTGTGTTTTTGATCCTCACCGGTTACAAGCTGTTGATGGTTGACTGGCGCGGCTACGTTATTGCCGGCTTCGCACTGGTTTGGATAGCCAACGTTTATATGAGCCTGTTCGGACTTATCCGGCAAGATATCTCAAAAGAAAAGACGGAGATTAAACTGATGGAAGAAAATCTGCCGAACGATAAATCTAAGTAAGGTATGGTTGTTTCTTTGCTGCCGCAAGTTCTAACCAGTGTGTGCAATCAAAAACGCTATAGCCCCAATCAATACTATAGCTCCGCCCACTACTGCAATTGCTACAGTGGTTACAGTTCTTTCATTAACTGTTCTTCTATATGCCACGTCTCGAAACACTTTAACGTATACGGAGTCTTTAAGCAAAGCGGTGTCTTTTGTTGTGCTTTTGGTTGGTTCGAAATAACCAGAATAGTAGTCAATTTTGTTCAACTTTGCCTTGATATCCTTTCTATGATTAAGATCAGCCATTGGATTTGGGAAGGGTTGGTTTAACCCCGTAGGTAGCATTGGATCTATTCTGTACTGATCTGTAAAGGCTTTGCGATCTCTTCTAAACTTTTCATGGTCGTTGTCATTCATTTGAAACTGTTTAGCATCTTTCTTAGCCATTGACGCTATAGTTATAGAGTCTTTAGTTTGCGCATTAAGGTGTAAATAGGTAACAAGGGATATAATGAGAGTAAGTGCGCGTTTCACAGTAATGCGTATTAAGGTATAGGACGTAATATTATGTGTGCTAATATAAGACTTTTGCTAAACGAACCGCAAGCGAGCTAAGCTGTCCGTAGTCTTTGACTACGGACTAATATACAAGTAGTCTTCAGACTACAGAATTAACTCGCCCTCTTCCCCTGCAAAAGCATATCCATCGCATCATTCAATGATCCCGCTCTAATCACCTCGCCCGAGTTCACAAAGTAAATCTCATCAGCGTTTTCAATCGTATTCAAACGGTGGGCTATGATTACCCGTGTTGTGGTGGCCGGTAAGTTGTTCAGAATGTCGCTTAACAGCTTTTCGGTAATGGTATCTATGTTGGCGGTGGCTTCGTCTAAAATCAATATCTGTGGGTTGCGTAGTACGGCACGCATAAAGGCAATCAACTGTTTCTGACCCAGACTAATGCTATCGCCTCCCGAGACGATCGGGGTTTCGAGGCCGCTCTCAAAAATGGCCAGCAGGCTACCGAGGTTGGCATCTTTAATCACAGTTTCTAACTGCTCGTTGGTGTAGTCTTTATACAGGTCGTTGCCGTACAAAATATTCTCCTTTACCGTACCGGTGAACAGGAAGGGTTCCTGCAAAATAAAGCCGATCTTCTGGCTGCGTTCTTCGGGCGTATACGTGCGGATGTCTTTGCCATCCAACAATACCAATCCTTTTGATGGATCGTAGAGGCGGGCAATTAGCGAAGCTGTAGTAGTTTTACCACCACCTGTAGGGCCAACCAGTGCATAAGTTTTGCCTTGCTCCAGTTTAAAGCTAATGTTGTGTAATATCTCGCGACTTTCATCGTATCCGAAGTGTACATTCCTGAATTCTAATAAAGCGGCAGATGGTTCTGTGATGCCTTGCCCAATTAAAGGCAGATCTGTTTCGAGTGATAAGATCTGCGAGATCCTGTCCCAGCCTGCCATAGCCACCTGGAAGTTAGTCCACAAGGCTGCTAACTGGCGTAGCGGGTTGTAAAAGTTGGTGGCGTACGATAAATAACTTACCAGTAAGCCGATAGAAAACTGGCCTACCGAGATCAGGTAAATACCGAACGACAATACGATCAACTGCGCAATACTGGCAAACAAGCCATAAACCGGAACAAACACGTTATTGGCTAAACCGGCACCAATGGCGGTTTTGTAGTTCTCGCGGTTAGCAATGTCGAAACGTTTGCGGAAATAATCGCGGCGGTTAAAGGCAATGATCACCTTAAAGTTGTTGAGGCTTTCCTGTATCTCGGCACTCATGCCACCCACGCTTTTTAAGTTGAGGGCGTTGGTTCGTTTAATCCATGGTGATAAAATCAGTGTCAGGAAAAGGATCACAAGTGCTGGGCAAAGTGCTGCAGCACCTAGTTTAATATTAATGAGCAACAAAAAGATCCCTGCACCAATCATGGTAGAAATATTGCCGATAAACTGCATCAGCGATTGTGAGAAAAACTGGTTCAGCTTATCCGTATCGTTGTTTACACGGGAAATTAAATCGCCTGCCTTGTTCTGGTTGAAAAAACCTACCGGTAACTGCTGCAGTTTATTAAATATCGAATTGCGCAGGGTGAACAACATGCGCTGGCCTACGCCACCCATCAATGTAGTTTGCTTGTAGCTGGTAAATAAGGCTACCAGGTACATGCAAAGCAATATAATGGCGTTGTGCAGCACGCCGGTATAATCTTTATGCTGCACGTATTTATCAATGGTACGGCCAATAATCAGCGGTCCTAATAGGTTGAGAGTAGAGTTGGTTAATATGGCACCTAAGGCAATCCATAGCGTGCGCTTCTCGTGTGCTATCAGTTGAAACAGCTTTTTAAGCCCGGCAAACGTTGATGTTTTTTGCTGCTCTTTGCTGAGTTTGTTTAAATCGTAATTCATTTTGTGTTGAGCAGTAAATTATTGGTTAACACCGGTTTCGTAATTGCTGGTACTTTGTTGCGAGTTGAAGATCTGCACGTAATCGGTACTGGTTTTCATCAGGTCTTCGTGATGGCCGCGGGCTACAATTTCGCCCTGCATTAACAGAATGATCTGGTCGTAATGCTCAACGGAGGCAATCTTCTGGGTAACCGATATCAACGTTAATCCCGGATAATTTTGCTGAATATTAGTGAGGATCTTTTTCTCTGTGTTATTATCAACCCGGGCGGTAAAATCGTCAAGCAACAAAACTTTAGGATTAACCGCAAGGGCGCGGGCAAGCATAATTCGCTGCTTTTGTCCGCCAGAAAGGCTAGAACCTCTTTCAGATACAATCGTGTTCAATCCATCAGACAGGTTGGTAATAAAGTCTCGCAGCTCCGCGGTATCAATGGCTTTTTCTAATGATTCATCCGTTACCTTATCATTAAAAGCGATGTTTTCGCGGATACTCATATTGAAGATAATGCTATCCTGAAATACAAAACCAACCTGGCTATGGAAGCTTTCGCTATCGTAAGTATTAATCGGTTGCCCGTCGAACAATATGGAGCCGCTTGCCGGGTTAATCAATCCGGTTAATAAATAAAGTAATTGTGTTTTTCCGGCCGCGGTTGGGCCAATTATGGCAATTTTTGAACCTGCTGATACTTTTAACGATACATCTTTCAGCGCTGGTTTTTGTCCGTAGCTAACCGATACATTTTGCAGTTCAACATCGCCGCGCAGGGTTTCTTTTAAACTGCCTCCTTCTGCAACATCAGGCGCGTTTAAAACCACGTTGATCCGTTGGAAAGAAGCGGTAGCCTGCGCAATAATATTGCTCATAAATCCAATCACAAAAATAGGGAAGATGATGAGCGATAAATAACTGTTAAAGGCCGCAAAGCTGCCGAGCGTCATGCTGCCATTAATTACAAAGTGTCCGCCCATCACCAGTATAGTTAAAGCGGCCATGTTAGCGGTAAAAGTTACAATGGGGATTAGCCCGGCAAAGAAGCCTAAAATCCTCAAACCATAGTCTTTGGCTTCAGTATTGGCTTCCAGAAATTTATGATACTCTAACTGTTGCGAGTTGATTACACGGATTAGTGCCGCACCTAAAATGCTTTCGTTAATTACCTTGTTCAACTGGTCTATAACGCCGCGGCTTTTGATAAACAGGGCACGCACATTTTTCAATACGTAAAAAAATGTACCGCCTATAATTGGGATAATGGCAATAACCGCCAGCCCCAGTTTCCAGTTAATAGTTAGCAACAGAATACTACCACCTATGATAATAAAGAAAGAAGATACAAGGGATACCAATGCCTGCGATACGAAAAGCTTGATCGAATCTACGTCGGCAGTTAAATTGGTAAGCAATTTTGATGGGTTAACCTGCTCAATAAAAGCATGGCTCTGCCTCGATATTTTGTCAGAGAGCCGTTGTCTTAAATCGCGTGCCACACGTTCTGATGCATAGGTTTGGATCACCGTTTGCAGGTAACCGAAAATGAAGATCAACAGTACCGCAATCGAAAACTTCTTAATTAGCGTATCAAATACAAATACCTTTTTCGTATAATCATCAATACCGCCGGCAATAATTTTAGGCAGCCAAAGGTTAATGCCATTACTTAGCAAGGCAAACAGTAAGAGCAGCACAACCAGGCCCATATAAGGTTTCAGGATACTAAAGACGCCGGGTGGTTTGGTGGCTGGCTTAGGGGTACTTGTTTGCATGTGGTATTACTTTATTGGTAATGACGACTGAGGCCGTGAAAGATTTTAAACGTCTAAAATAAAAATCAGAACCCAGTCCCCGAAACTAATTATTTTATTGATGATGGCCACTTGGTTTTTAACCCTTTACACGTCAATGTAATTAATGTAAGATAAAACTTTTTATAGACTATTTTGACAGCCATTCGACACTGCACAAAATGAAAATTGCTAAAAATATTAACAAAACCGCTATCTTTAAACCTGTAAAAAATATCAGTATCCAAGCTTAGTTTTTAAATCATGGCAACAGAAGTAAAGTGTCCGAGTTGTGGTCATGGCTTCCCGATTGAGGAAGTGATGACCGAGGAGTATAGAAAGCAGCTTCGTGTTAAAATGCAGGAGTATACCCGGCAAAAGGAAGATGAGTACCGTAAAAAGGAAGACGATTTTAATACCCGCCAGCAAGAGCAGCAATTGAAATTCGACCAGCGTTTGCTGGACGAGAAAAAGCAATTGCAGTTAACCCTGGAAGAAAACCTGCGCAAAACAATTGCCGAAGATTTTGAAAACCAGATGCAGATGCTGCACAGTAGTGCCAAAGAAACTGAAGAAAAGCTGAAAGCAAGCCGCCTGAAAGAACTGGAGTTTTTGCAGAAGGAACAGGTGCTGAAGCAAAAAGAAGAAGAGATGCAGGTTGAAATGCAGCGCAAATTAGCCGAGCAACGTAATGACCTGGTTGAGCAGATCCGCAAGCAGGAAACCGACAAACATACCCTTAAAGATACCGAAACCCAGTTGCGTATGAAGGAATTGGAAATGCAGCTGGAGCAACAAAAAAAGCTGGCCGAAGAAATGAAGCGTAAGGCCGAACAAGGCTCTATGCAATTACAAGGCGAAGCACAAGAGTTGGTACTGGAAGAACTATTGCGTACCCATTTCCCTTTTGATATGATTGGTGAGGTAGGTAAAGGCGTACGTGGTGCAGATTGTATCCAAACCGTGCGTAACCAGTTTGGGCAGGAGTGCGGCCGCATTATTTACGAGAGCAAACGGACCAAAGAGTTTGGCGGCGACTGGATTGAGAAACTGAAAAAAGATATGCGCAACACCGGCGCCGATGTTGCCGTGATTGTTACCCAATGCTACCCGAAGGATATGGATTGCTTCGGCGAAAAGGACGGCGTGTGGATCTGCTCGTTCGATGAAGTGAAACCGGTTGCGTACATCCTGCGCGATACCGTGATCAAGGCTTCGGCCATTATGCGTTCGCAGGAAAATAAGGGGGATAAAATGCATTTGTTGTATGACTTCCTCACCAGTAATGAGTTCTCCGAACAATGGAAAGCCATTCGCGAAGGTTTCATGAGTATGCGTATGTCGATCCTCAAAGAACGTGAAGCCATGGAAAAACTCTGGAAAAGCCGCGAAAAGCAACTGGAAAAAGTGTTACTAAGTGCAGCACATATTAAAGGCTCGATAGAAGGTATTGCGGGCAGTGATAATATCCAATTGAGCTTAACGGATGATGAGGATGAAGTAGTGCTGATAGATTAATTATAAATCAAAAATAAATTCCATAAAAAAGGGTTTGGCCATATATAGCCGAACCCTTTTTGCTTACATCAATGGTTTAGTCACTATACTTTACACTTCATTTGTAAACTAAAAGCATATCAACTTTTCGCTTGGCTTTCTGTAAGTTGAGGCCCATATCGCTTAATACTGTAGTAAACGTGGATGGAGTTTCTGGCCGAAAGGAAAATTTAATATCATACTTTTTGGTATCGTGGGTCTCGTCCACAACAAGCAGTCGTCCAAGCCCTGCACCATAGCTTTCAATATAATCTGCAAAATCATTCATATTGATAGATTGCTGGTCTATATAACCATGGCCTGAAGTATAAGTTCGTTGTCCCGATGTATTGATGGAAATCTTACTGAATTTGTCCGGATCAGTCACTGTCAAAACATATACTTCTTTAACTTGAGGAATCACTTTAGCCTGCAGATCAAATCTTTTTAACAGTTCGCTTTGCAGTGTAGGAAGCAGGTCTTGTTTGTTCTCTACAATAAGGTCTATACAATAAGCCGGTTCTTTATCCGGGTCTGAGCCTGTTTGGTTAATCATGCGTTTATAGGGGAAGTTGCCATAAGCAATCATATAAAGTGTAACGAGGGGTAGGTTGAGCCCGGTAAACCTACGACCACTAAAAACAGGGTTCCCTGGATAAAGGGTACTCATACCGGGTGCACCTTTAATTGCCTCTTGTATGTTAAGCTTGCTCTTCACCGTATCGGCTGCAAAAAAAACAGTTTTAAGAATGCTTTCCCCGTCTACTAGCACATCCTTTTTTTTCGGAAGGTGCACTTTCTTTCTATGCAGTATACTGTCAATTACAAGCGGGGTAACGGCTTCGGGTAAGGTATTGGCAAGCAGCGTTCCTTCAGGCGAAATTAGTACGGTGTGGGGTATCAGTTGGTGTGGGAAAAGCGTTGCGATGGCCCGGCCGGTATCAACAGCAAACCATAAGTTAGATGGTTTGGCGGTTAAGTACTGCGCTGTGCGTTTAGGTGTCTCATCGGTAACGGTTATTACTTGTAACTTGTTCCCATATTTTTTTTGGAGTGCTTTTAAATGAGGCATTGCTTCCAGGCATGAGCCACACCAGGTAGCCCAAAATTCAATCAGAACAACTTTGCCTTTCAACCCAGCAAGGTTGGCCTGTTTAACCGGGGCATTAAGTATCGGGCTAAAGTTAAGTTTGGTAATGGCATCTCCGTTTTTTACCTGCGCATAGCTATTTGCAGTAATAAAAAGCAGCAATAATAAAATAGTTTTTTTCATGTTGTTTGTTTTCTCAAACAACGGCTAATAATTGCCACATAAAAGTTAACGGGGGTTAAGTAAAGTTAATTAGTGTTAACTGCTTCATTAAAAGCTAAAGCCGCATTACTTTTATAGCCATGAAGCAACGCATCATTTTAGTTTTAATATTAATGTCTGTATGCGTTGCAGGTATTACAGGTTTGCAACTTTACTGGAACTACCAGAATTACAAAAACAAAGTAGAAACCTTTAAGCATGATATTAATGACGCTTTAAATAAGGCTGTTGATAAAGAGATAGATCAAAGGCACCGAAAAATTATCGACAAATTTAAAACATGGCTCGCCGATACTTCATTTATACAAATTACCTGCGATAATTTAAACAGGCACAAGAACACCCAGTTTCACATGGTAGATACACACCCTTATAAAGGGAGTGAAAAAGGTACAAGCCTGGGTATTACAGCATTTAGTGAAAGTTTAAACAAAATTACACCTTATGCAGAAAAAGTATTTATAAATCACATGAGTGATGTAATACTGAGGGATGATTTAAAGAAAGGTATTGTATATTATTACACCCAAAGGCTTGGCGATAGTTTAGAGGTAATTTTTAGCCAATCTAAGTTAAGTTTGCCCGCCCTGAGCTACTTGTATAAACAAGAGTTATTGGCCAAAGGTATCGATGCGCCATTTAAACTAAACGCAGCAAAAATTAACAAGCAATGGCCATATCTCACAAATAAAGTAAACACGGCCTTGCGCAGGCCTTATCAGAAACAATTTGTGCAGGCTTCTTTTCAAAGCACCGACCTTTACTTTTTCTGCATAAGGTGTAATTTT
>CAHJXH010000031.1 GCA_903644075.1 Sphingobacteriaceae bacterium
CAGCTGTTTCCGTAGTGTTTGGCTGTAAAAATAAAACTGCCCAAAGCGGCTTTAACGTATCGGTTAGCCCCGAAGCCGGAACCAGCTACAAAGCAGGTACCGATGTACCTATTAAGGTAAGCTACAATGCCGATGTGAAACCCGATTCGGTGGTTTACCTGCTGGATGCTATGCGCCTGGCGGTAAAGAAAGATTCATCAGTAGTGACCCTAAAAACAGATACCCTTACAATGGGGATCAAAACCATTACCGTGAAAGTTTATCAGGGTGGCAAGGACGAGGATGCAGCTACTAATATTGTGGTGCTTGCGCCGAAAGAACCAGAGGCTTTGACATTTAAGGTTGAGAAGGTATTTCCGCATGACACTACTTCATTTACAGAAGGATTGGAATACCATAACGGTTATCTGTATGAAAGTGATGGTGGTTATGTAGGAGAGGAAGGCCAATCGAGTTTGCGCAAAGTTGATATTGCAACAGGTAAACTCGTGAAAAAGATCGATATCGACCCTAAAACTTTTGCCGAAGGTATTACATTGATAGACAATAAAATAATACAATTAACATATAAGGAAAAAGTTGTACATGTTTATGATATGAATACTTTTAAGCTTTTATCAACCTCACCATTTAATGCAGCGCCCGAGGGTTGGGGCCTTTGTAATGATGGTAAGAAATTATATGCTACTGTAGGCTCGGGTGAAGGTACTAACCAGATATTGATACTCAATAAAGATAATTTTCAGAAAGTGGGTGAGATTAATGTTTATGATGATAAAGGCCCGGTAACTAACCTTAACGAGCTTGAGTTAATTAACGGCAAATTTTACGCTAACATCTGGATGAAGGACACCATTGTGGTAATTGATCCTAAAACCGGTGCGGTACAGCAAAGCATTGATTTAAAAAACCTTTATCCCGATAGAAAAGACCACAATCCAAACGCTGATGTCTTAAACGGGATTGCCTGGGACGCAGAAGGTAAACGCTTGTTTGTTACCGGTAAAAAATGGGATAAATTGTTCCAGGTGAAGTTTGTTCCGATTAAGTAAGAATTCTTTGTCATTCAGAACGCAGTGAAGAATCTTCTACGCCGTGCATAATGGACTTTGCAATCGAAGAAGATTCTTCATTACATTCAGAATGACAAAAAAGAAAACAAAAGAAGTCGACGCATTTATGCGTCGGCTTCTTTTGTTTTAAGAAAGGGCTGTCACACTCAAAGTGCCGCGCGCATAGGCCTCGCCCGCATGTTTCGAGTGCCTCAACATGACAGCCGCTTTTTACCCCGCAATTATTTCCTAACTTCCCTTGTAACAACTCTTATTCTTGATACTAACTGAATGTAATAACCACTAAGCGATTGGAAAATAAACAAACCCGGTTTATGCAGTTGATTGAAGAGCACAAAGGTATGCTCTTTAAGATTTGCCGTATTTACCAGGACGATGATGCCGACCGCGACGACCTGATGCAGGAAATGATTTTACAACTATGGCTGGCTTTCGATTCGTTTCAGGGGAAAAGCAAATTCAGCTCCTGGATGTACAGGGTAGCTTTAAATACGGCGATCCTGTTCTTTAAAAAACAAAAACGCAGACCGGATAGTGAGCAATTGCCAGAACAGCTCGACCACCTCGAAGCTCAGGAGTTTGATGGCGAAAAGGACGAGCAGTTAGCCCTTTTTTACAAAGCTTTGAAGCAATTGAACAAAGTGGAGAAGGCGCTGATATTTCTTTATATGGAAGATCAACCTTACGAGGATATTGCACTTAACCTCGGTATCAGTGAAGTGAATGTGCGGGTGCGTCTCAATCGCACAAAAAACAAATTAAAGGACATTATTAAAAGCATGAATTATGAATATAGATGATTTAAAAGACGCCTGGAAGGGGGATGATCGGGAATTTTCACATACGTCATTAAGCGCGGCTATACAGGGGCGTACGTCATCGGCAGTAACTAAAATACGTAGCAGGATGCGGAACGAATTTATTGCCACCATCGTATCCTACTTAATATTATTGGGAGTTTTATTAAGAAGCAACGACCCTTTTTTGTTTAACATTACCTGCATCCTGTTCTTCACCATGATTTTATTAAATGGATACTACTTTTTTAAATTTTATATTTTCTACAGGTCTATAGGGCAATATGATACCAGTTTAAAATCGAGCATCAGTAAGGTTGCATATGAGCTCGAACTCAATACCGAAGTATATAAAACTTACAATTTCTGTATTACTCCGCTGGCTATTATGGTTGCAATTGCCATTATTTGCGGCAAGGAAGCATCAGTATTTATCCAAACAGGCTTGTCTGCAGGCCCGGATGGCACAAGGCATCTATTAATGATACTGCTGATATTGTTTATCAGTTTTGCGGTTGCTTTTGTACTGATAGAGGCCCAGGTAAAATTATTATATGGGAAGTATTTGAAGGAGTTAAAGGGAATCATTTCTGATCTGGAAGCTTCTTAAAAGAGAATCGTATAACCCAATTACGTGCGTGGTAAAACAAGAAAGGCGACTGCTAATGCAATCGCCTTTCTTGTTTGACAGTCTTGATTCTCTTATTCCCCCTTTAGGGGGTTGGGGGGCTTTATTTCCACTCTTTATACTGATTGATCAAACCGTTGGTTGATGAATCGTGTGAAGTAATTTTATCGTCGTTTCTAAGTTCTGGTAAAATCTGGCCGGCCAGTTGTTTGCCCAGCTCAACACCCCATTGGTCGAAGCTGTAGATGTTCCAGATAATGCCCTGGGTAAATATTTTGTGCTCGTAAGCTGCAATTAATGAACCCAGGCTTTCTGGTGTAATTTCTTTAAGCAGGAAAGAGTTGGTAGGGCGGTTGCCTTCAAAAACTTTAAACGGTGCAATTTTAGCAATCTCTTCATCGGTTTTGCCTGCTTTTTTCAGTTCGGCAGTAGCTTCTTCTAACGTTTTACCGTTCATTAAAGCCTGGGTTTGTGCAAAAAAGTTCGACAGCAACATTTGGTGATGCTCGCCAAGTGGGTTGTGTGAAATAGCCGGCGCAATAAAATCAGCAGGGATCATTTTAGTGCCCTGGTGAATCAATTGATAAAACGCATGCTGACCATTAGTACCCGGCTCGCCCCAGATGATAGGACCGGTTGAGTAGTCAATAGCGTTACCATTGCGATCAACCGATTTACCGTTGCTTTCCATATCTCCCTGTTGGAAATAGGCGGCAAAACGGCTCATGTATTGGTCGTAAGGTAAAATAACGTTGGTTTCGGCCTCGAAGAAGTTGTTATACCAAACGCCGATCAAGCCCATAATAACCGGGATGTTTTGCTCGAATGGCGTGGTGCGGAAATGCTCGTCCATTTTATGCGCACCGGTTAATAAAGCTTTAAAGTTATCAAAACCGATGTTTAAAACGATTGATAAACCGATGGCGCTCCATAAAGAGTAGCGGCCGCCAACCCAGTCCCAAAATTCAAACATGTTAGCTGTATCGATACCAAATTCTGATACGCCCTTCGAGTTGGTTGATAAGGCTGCAAAGTGTTTAGCCACATCAGCATCCTTAGCACCCGATTTAATGAACCAGTCGCGGGCGCTGTGAGCGTTCGCCATAGTTTCCTGGGTGGTGAAGGTTTTAGAAGCAATCAGGAACAGGGTAGTTTCCGGATCGAGGTGTTTTAAAGTTTCAACAATATGTGTACCGTCTACGTTAGAAACGAAGTGTGCATTCAGGCGGGTTTTGTAAGCTTTTAACGCTTCGGTAACCATCACCGGCCCTAAGTCAGAGCCGCCGATACCGATGTTAACTACGTCGGTAATTTCTTTGCCTGTATAGCCTTTCCATTCGCCGCTGATTACTGCCTCGCTAAAGGTTTTCATGTGATCAAGCACCGCGTTAACTTCGGGCATTACATCTTTACCTTCCGAGTAAACAGGTGTGTTGCTTACATTGCGCAGGGCAGTGTGCAGTACCGAACGGTCTTCGGTAACGTTAATTTTTTCGCCTGCAAACATGGCTTCAATTGCCTTGTTTAGGCTACACTCGTTTGCTAATTGAATCAGTAAAGCGATGGTTTTCTCGTCTACACGGTTCTTCGAGTAGTCGAACAAAATATCGTTAAACCTGATCGAAAAATTCTCAAATCTTTGATTATCAGATTTAAATAAATCTTTTAAATGCGTAGCAGTAACATCAATGTAATGATCTGCTAAGTATTTGTAAGCGTTGGTTTCGGTGAAATTTACGTTTGGCAACATATTTGAATAATTTTTATCAAAAATAGAAGTAAATGTTTAAAACAGTGTTTAAATAAAATTACTGTTTTACACAAAGAACACTGATTTGCGCCACTTGTGCGGCCTGAAAATTCATTTCAATGCAATTATTTATAACAGGCTGTTTTTAACCCTGTTAATGCCGCTAAAAAGTGTCGACATTTACTTTTACCGATTACGCTTTTGTAACTAGTTAACACTTAATATTATGTTCGAAAAATTATTCTTACTTGTAAAAAGTAACGCCGGCACAGCCGTTATCAACAACCCGGTTATACCAGCCGGCAAAAGCGAAGCAGTTATTAACGAAGCTTCAAGTTCAATCATCGAGGTACTTAAAGGCCAGCTGGAAAACGGCAAGCTTAAAGACCTTGTAAAAATGTTCCAGTTCCCGGATATTAAAAACAGCGCATTGGTAACCAGCATTATCAACAGGTTTGCCAATAAGCTTAATAAGTTTTACAGCATCGATCCTAAAGTGGCTTTTGCTACTGCAACCAGCTTAATTATGCCGGTAATGCAGCAAATGGTAGATCAATCAAACGATGGCCAGAATGGCGAGTTTGCTGTACAAAACTTTGTATCCAAATTAAGCGGTGGCGCCGATTTAAGCCTGTTAGTAAACAACTACCTGGCCGCGTAAGCTACCCGCAACATAATATTGAAAAGGGCTTGCCAACTAAGGCAGGCCTTTTTTGTTAATGCTGCGTTTACATTTTATATATTTGCTATTATGACAAAAGAACAGATTCAAGATCTGAGGGATAGAACAGCTTCCCTGAGGAGGCATCTTTGACATCGATAAAAAACTAACCGAGCTCGAAGCAGAGCAGGAAATAACCATTGGCCCGCATTTTTGGGATCATCCTAAAGAAGCAGAGAAAGTACTCGCTTCAATCAAAGTAAAAAAGGTATGGACAGACGCTTTTGCTAAAGTGGTTTCTGTTGTGGAAGATACAGGCGTAATGTTTGAGTTTTACCAGAGTGGCGATGCTACCGAGTCCGAATTAAACGAACAGTTTGCCCTGGCTACTAAGGCTATGGAAGAGCTGGAGTTTAAAAACATGCTCTCATCTGAAGAAGACCAGCTTAACGCCGTATTGCAGATCACAGCCGGTGCTGGTGGTACCGAAAGCTGCGACTGGGCTGCCATGCTAATGCGGATGTACATTATGTGGGGCGAAAAAAACGGCTACAAAGTAACTGAGCAGGATTCGCAGGAAGGTGATGTGGCCGGTATAAAAACCGTAACGCTACAGTTGGAAGGCGAGTTTGCTTACGGCTACCTCAAAGGCGAGAATGGTGTACACCGTTTGGTGCGTGTTTCTCCGTTCGATGCCAATGCTAAACGCCATACCTCATTTGCTTCGGTATATGTGTACCCATTGGTTGATGATACCATTGAGATTGATATTAACCCATCTGATATTGAATTCGAGACCTTCCGTTCGGGTGGTGCAGGTGGGCAGAATGTGAACAAGGTAGAAACTGCCGTACGTTTATATCACAAACCATCTGGCATTATCATTAAAAACCAGGAGTCGCGCTCGCAATTGCAGAATAAGGAAAACGCCATCCGTTTACTGAAATCGCAATTGTACGAGATCGAGATGCGCAAGCGCCAGGAAAGCAGTAATGCGATAGAGGGCGCCAAGAAAAAGATTGAGTGGGGTTCGCAGATCCGTAATTACGTATTGCATCCATATAAATTGGTAAAGGATTTACGTACCGACTACGAAACATCAAACGCCGCTGCCGTACTGGATGGTGATCTGGATGAGTTCCTGAAAGCTTACCTGATGGAGTTTGGCGGAGGTAGAGGAAAGTAATTATTTGATGTCAGAGGTCGGTTTTCAGCGGTCTGATCCCTGTAACCGACCTCTGAACTCCTATCACAGATCTCAAAATAATACTATGAAAAAATTATTAATCGCATTCATGTTATTAAGCACCACCGCAACATTCACCTACGCTCAGCAAAGCGAGCCAATTGCTTTATACCCCAACGGTGTGCCGAACAGCAAACCGGCACCTGGAGTGTATCGCGAAAAATCACCTGATAATAATGGTGGTGTAAGTTTAATAACAGATCCGCAGTTAACACCTTTTTTTCCGGCTAAAGATAAAGCCAATGGTACGGCGGTGGTAATTTGTCCGGGCGGTGGGTATCTTCATTTGTCGATGGATAAGGAAGGTTACAAAATTGCCGAAAAGTTAAACGAGCTGGGTATAACAGCCTTCGTACTCAAATACCGTTTACCGAGCGATTATATTATGGTTGATAAAACCATCGGTCCGCTTCAGGATGCCCAACGCGCTATACAAATGGTAAGGCAAAATGCAGCAAAATGGGGTATTGACGTTACCAAAGTTGGCATCATGGGTTTCTCGGCAGGTGGGCACCTGGCCGCTACCGAAGCAACACATTACACTAAAGCAGTAATTGACAATCCCGATAAAATTAATCTCCGTCCCGATTTTGCGATGCTGATATACCCAGTAATTACAATGGGGCCGCTTACTCACCAGGGCTCGCACGATAATTTGTTAGGCAAAACACCAACACAAGAACTGGTTGACCTATACTCAAACGAAAAGCAAGTAAACAAATATACCCCGGCAACCTTCATTATCCATGCAGAAGACGATGACGTGGTGCCAGTGCAAAACACATTAATGTTTTATGATGCCCTGCAAAAAGCGGGTGTTAAAGCAGAAATGCATATTTACCAAAGCGGGGGCCATGGCTTCGGTCTGCATAACCCACGCTCGCATGAAGATTGGTTTGTTGATTTAACCGGGTGGTTGCAGGCGAAAGGATTAGCTAAGTAGGGGGATCAGGAATCAAGAGTCAAAAATCGGGAGTCAGGAATCGAGACAAAACCTCAAGTTATTTCTTCCTCTTTTTTGTCATTCAGAGCGATAGCGAAGAATCTTCTTCACCCTGTAATGTAATATGAATCGAAGAAGATTCTTCACATATGTTCAGAATGACAAGTGGGAGTTTGCTCTATGCTTTAGTGAGATTTAGGATTTCTACTCCACCCAAATAAAAGAATTATTATATATTGTGAACGCTAAACTTTATTCGTTCCAATATGATTAATCCTAAAGAGGTACTTGTTGTTACAACCTCAAACTTACAAAACATAAATATTCAGAAATACATTAAACCCGTATCTGCACATGTAGTAGCGGGTACAAATGTATTTAGTGATTTAGCCGCTTCGTTCACCGATTTTTTTGGAGGCCGTTCCAGTGCTTATCAAAAACAACTTAATTCTCTATATAACGAAGCTATCGATAGAATTAAAATAGCTGCGTTTGAACTTGGGGCCAATTGCGTTGTAGGTTTGAGTATAGATATGGACGAAATATCTGGTAAGGGAAAAGCTATGTTTATGTTAACCGCCGTTGGCACTGCAGTAGTAATTGATGGCTATAAAGAAAAAAATACCCAGATAAATCCAGTTGAAAAATTTGAAAATGTTAGTGCAGACAAGATCCGGGATTTATATAAAAAGAAAGAAATTATTAAAAAGGCTGAAGAAGGCAGATTGGTTTTTGATGACGAACTTTGGGAATATATAACTACTAATCAGATCGAAGAACTGTTTCCGTTTATTTTGAATAAGTACCGCGCTAACATCACACAATACCAGGTCCCGGCAGAAGAAACGAAACTGTTTTTTGAAAAAGTATCGGGGTATATAGATGCCTTTGTAGAACCTAAAAAGACAGACTTGTTGTATAGTGCTATTCTTAACGAAGAAAATGATAGAGTTGCCATACAACTAATTAATATGGTAAGTGAGCTTCGCCTTTTTGATGTTAATTATGCTAATCAACTGGTAAGGCACCCCGAGTTTGCCAAACAAAAGAGAGGGCTGCAAATTTTAATGTATGATAAGGATTTTTATAATAAAGAAGATATTGCATCATTCGAAAGCATAAAAAGTTATATCCAGAATAACTTTAGAGAACGTGGTACACGGTCGACTAAAAAACAGATGCTTTCTTCTAAGGAAAAAGAAATTTGGATCTGCGAATGTGGTAAGTCAAATGATGTAGGGGAGGAGAGTTATTATTGTGAAGGTTGCCGCAATGATATTTTCGGCTTTAAAAATACAGAAGTTTCAACGGTTAAGGTGATCAATTATATTGATAGTAAAATAGGTTTAATTACCGAACTTATCGCTTAGGAAATATTTTACATTTTGTCATTTCGAGGCACGAGAAATTTTGCTCCATGTTTTTACGTAGTATAAGATTCTCCTTCGTCGAAATGACAAAAAATTTATGATCAATGAAAGGGCTATTCACCCCTTAGATTATTCCAACACTATTTCCAGCAACGCTGTCAACTCATTCACTTTATCGGTTGACCCTAAAGTTTCATAGGCACTGATGAGGTTGCGCAATATGCGCCGAGCAATATCGGCATTGCTACAAGGTTCGTAGAACTGTTTATCGGGTTTTACACCTAACTGTTTTAAAAACATATCTACATCGCGGCGGCCGAAGACGAAGCCTTTGTTAAAGGCATTGATGTAAAAAAGAATGCCGCTTTCAAATTCTGTCACCTTGCTTTCGTCCACGTAGGCAAGAATAAAATGTTGAGGTAGGTTTACGCCATAAACCGGGATGTCTAACTTCTGGGCAACTATTGAATAGATAATGGCCAGCGAAATTTGGTTCCCTTTGTGCGACTCGAGCACCTGGCTCAGATAACTATTCTGCGGGTCCTGGTGACTGGTGGTATTGCCGCCGAAACCATGAATGTTGTAAAAAACATGGTTCATTAGCTTTATCTGCTCAACCGGGCTGGCTTCATTATGTAATTGCATCCATATATCCCGCTTAATAGCCTCGATCTGGTTAATTATCTTTTGCTCGTCAAGGTCAGGATACTGGTATTTATTGATAATAAGTGCACCTTGCAATAGGTCGAAACTACCGCTTTGGTACCACAGCATCAGGTCGGTTTTTACGTTGCTGAATTGAATTTCGTGCACCAGGTTGGCAATACGTTCCTGCAAAATCGGGTCAAACGCCTCTTCCCAGGCCGATTCGAGGTACGTAACTGCTACATCGCCGTATTCAAACAATTTATCGTGTACGTGGTTAAAGATTCCGTTATCCGGATCGTCCAGTAATTTTATGAGTGAGTTAATTTCTGAAGGCTTAATCATTGATGACATAAAATATTAATCCTTTATATAATTTTACCACCATGTTTAGATGGCAATTCGCGAAAGATTACCTGCTGCACCGCATCAGAGCTAAAACCAGGCACGGCCTGCATTCGCCCTTTGTATACCGTTTGGTTGATGAAGTAATTTACGATTTTCAGTCTAAAAAAGTATACTCTGAAATCGAAAATTTCAGAAAACAACTTTTAAATGACGATAGAAGCATCACCGTAACCGATTTAGGCGCAGGTTCGCACGTTAATAATAATAAGCAAAAGCAGGTAGCCCAGATTGCCAAAAACGCACTGAAGCCACCCAAACTGGCGCAACTCCTTTACTGTTTAGCCGCAGATGCTAAACCGGAAAACATTATTGAGCTGGGTACTTGCTTAGGCATTACTTCGCTCTACCTGCAATACGCAGCCCCGCAGGCTAAAATTTATACGCTCGAAGGCTGCCCCGAAACCGCGGGAATAGCCCAGCAAGGGTTTAACAATGCCGGAGCCAAAGATATTACGCTGATGGTTGGTAATTTTAACGATATCCTGCCCGGCTTAATCAACAAACTTCCCAAGCTGGATTTTGTATTCATCGACGGCAACCACCAAAAGCAAGCAACCTTAGATTACTTCCATTGGGCGCTACCCAAAGTGCACGAAGGCACCATGCTTATCTTCGACGATATTTACTGGAGCGAAGGTATGAAACAAGCCTGGGCCGAAATTAAAGCCCACCCTGATGTGACCATTACCGTTGATTTGTTCTGGATAGGATTGGTGTTTTTTAGAAAAGGAAAACCGAAGGAGGATTTTAAGATTAAATTCTGATGTGCGGATGTGTAAATATGCAGATGTGCAAATGATTTAGCTACTCATCTGCACATCCACACACCTGCATATTTGCACATCTAAAAAGATTCCCCCAATCCTACATACAATCCGCTCTGCCTTTGCTCGCCGGTAGGTTTTTCGCCGAAGCCGTAATCTACACGTACAGATAAGCCTTTCTCCACATCGAAGAAATAGCGTAAACCACCACCATAGTTAGGCTTAAGATTATCAAAGCTGAATGATTTATTGAATACCGTGCCCGTACCCACAAAGCCAACCATACCAATGCGATCGCTCAGGCGGTAGCGTAGTTCGGTTTGGCCTGCTACAAGGTTGCGGTCGCGGTAACGGCCGTTGTAGTAGCCGCGCATCATTTCGTCGCTGCCGAGGGCAGGCATCAAGTAAAACGGTGATTGTGCGCCGGTGAGGTTCTGGTCCTGCATATCGAGGCCCAGTACAAAGTGTTTGCTTAGTTTAAAGAACTGCGCATATTCGATGTTTAAAAAGCCACCCTGGTAATTGTTATTGCCAAACATGCCCTTCATTAGGTTGAAGTAACTGGTAATCACCATTCCCTTGGTAGTATAGGTGTTATTGTTCCGGGTATCGTAAATTAAGCTTGGGCCAATAAATGCGGTGGCGCCGCCATTCTTAAATTCCACACGCGGGTCGGTATCAAATATGCCGCCGGGGTCTTTATCGTTAAAACTGTAGTTAAAGCCGCCTGCAACTACGCCTAAATATATACCACTTCCCAAATTCTTGTCGGCCTCAAAGTTTACCTTAAAGCGCTTCTGACCCATATGGTCCTGATTCGATTTTAGGGTGTTATCACCAATGCCGTAAAAGTCCGACGGGAAATTGATAAAGCTTACCGCGCCGATGTAGTGCCAGGTGTTTTTGGGTGCCCAGTAGCTGGTGCTCAGGCTGGTACGTTCCTGCCCTTTAGTGGTGATGGTGGCGTAGCCGAATATGTTAGATACCCGTGTGCCATTGCTACGGCTTGTGTCGGTATAAAAAGAATATAAGGCCGATCCTCCAAGTTCTACACCGGTCTCGGGTGCTGTACTTAATACAGGCAGCAGAAAGAAGCTGCTTTTACGGGTGCTGTCTTTTTCAAAAAGCATGCGGCGTACAAAACCAGGTAATAGTTTCTTTTGGGCAATGGCAGGGGTAAGGGTAGCAAAGAATATAAGGAGTGTAAGTATTCGTTTCATTTAGATGGTTGAATGTGCAAAGAAAAGGAAAATAGTTCGAGGAACAGAACCAAGAATCTAGAGCCAGGAATCAAGACAAGCTTAATAGTAAAAAGTTTTGAGAAATCGCATGCCTCTTTCTATGCGCGTCATTGCGAGGAACGAAGCAATCTCAGACCAACGAAGCGCTAACTTGAATATAGCAGAAACTATTTTTCGTTAGGCTTTCCCATGTGCGTCATTGCGAAAACGAAGCAATCCCCGACCTACAGAGACGTTGCTTATATGCCGCACAATCCGTTTTCCATTAGGAAGGGTGAAGGAAGGTATGAAACTTCAGTGGATGTACTTTTCTTTGACCGCCAAAGAAAAGTACCATAACAAAGCTCGTGGCTGCTCGATTTTCTATTAAAGTTAGTGGTGTAGCAGGAACGGTGCTAACCGAAAATCAAGAGGCCACAATTGTTAGGTTATTTAAGGTTTGTGGGAGCAGTATTTTGGCGTTCTGTTTTTCTTTTGTCATTCTGAATGTAATGAAGAATCTTCTGCGTAATATAAGTTGGCAATACAGGCGAAGAAGATATTTCGCTACCGCTCAATATGACAACACCGGAGAAACACCCCTAAACCCGATTGCAGCGAATACCGGCCATGCGCCTAATGCCTTGTGCAGTATAAGCGGAAAGCGGGACTGCCGGAACCTATGAGTACTGGCTTTGCTTTACCAAAACTAATGAGAGAATGATAGAAGGAGTGAATGATAGAATAATAAAACCTCTTCACTATCCCCACTGTCACCTCATCGAAGCAGAATCTTCTACAACAGAACTGCCAACGGGATAAGATCTCTCAAATCGTTTGAGATGACAAGAAGGTCAACATTCAACCATAATGTTGAATTCCTAATTCTTAAAACGACAACGCCTTCTTGAGCGCCGATTAAGAACAAACTAAAAAAAACGAGAAATTCGGGTTCAGACAGCTTCAACAAACCTCACCAATCCCATCAATTCCATGTACTTATAGTTAAGCATTTATTAATTATTAAAATACAGTTGTTGAATCTTAAATAGAGGTGCTACCTTTGCACTCCATTTATTTAATTGATAATGAGTACTACAAGAGGCCCTATATCTCAATTTATTGAGCGCAATTACCTGCATTTTAATGCAGCGGCTTTGGTTGATGCAGCCAAAGGATACGAAACCCACCTGTTAGAAGGCGGTAAAATGATGATTACTTTGGGTGGTGCAATGAGCACTGCTGAGTTGGGTATTTCGCTGGCCGAAATGATCCGCCAGGGTAAGGTTGACATTATTTCGTGTACCGGCGCCAACTTGGAAGAGGACATTATGACCCTGGTTGCGCACTCGCACTACAAACGCGTGCCTAACTACCGCGACCTGAGCCCGCAGGATGAGTGGGATTTATTAGAGAACCACTATAACCGTGTTACTGATACTTGTATCCCGGAAGAAGAAGCTTTTCGCCGTTTGCAGAAACATATTTACAAAATATGGAAAGATGCTGATACTGCAGGCGAGCGTTATTTCCCGCATGAGTACATGTACAAAATATTATTGAGCGGCGAGTTGGAGCAATACTACGAGATTGACCCTAAAAACTCGTGGATGCTGGCTGCTGCCGAAAAGAATTTGCCGATTGTGGTACCGGGTTGGGAAGACTCTACAATGGGTAACATCTTTGCTTCTTATGTAATTAAAGGTGAAGTTAAAGCTACCACTATGAAAAGCGGTATCGAATACATGGCTTGGTTAGCTGGTTGGTATCCTGAAAACTCGGGTGGTAAGGGTATCGGTTTCTTTCAGATTGGTGGTGGTATTGCGGGTGATTTCCCGATTTGCGTGGTGCCTATGCTTTATCAGGATATGGAAATGCCGGAAATTCCATTCTGGAGCTATTTCTGCCAGATCTCTGATTCAACTACCTCTTATGGTTCGTATTCGGGCGCTGTGCCGAACGAGAAAATTACCTGGGGTAAGCTGGATATCAACACGCCAAAGTTTATTGTTGAGTCTGACGCAACAATTGTTGCACCACTTATTTTTGCATGGGTGCTTAAGCAGTAAGCTTTAAAAATGCAAATTGTTACAATTTATGCTTGAGTATTAACATACTCGTATAATATAGCAAAACCCCTTTAGCATTATGTTAAAGGGGTTTTTGCAATTTATTTAGAAAGATTATAAATTGGAATTATGTGTCATTACTTTGTCAGCGATAATGTAATAAGTTATACTTTTGTGGACTGCAAAAAATGCTTATCAGCGTACATCTGCAAGCTATTGCATTAATATAAAATAGAATTATTAAGCACAAATACACTGTATGAGAAATATCTCATTGATTTTTAAACAATTTTCCAGGGCGGTTTTACTGGTTGCTGGCTTTGCTGCTATGGGTTTTACGGCTCATGCTCAAGGTGATGTAGCTAAAGGTGAAGCTTTATTTAAGGCCAATTGTACCGCGTGCCATAAGATAGATGTGCGCATGACCGGTCCGGCTTTGGGGCCAACTATTACATCAGAAACTGATGACAAATGGTTAACCCACTGGATTCAGAACAACCAGGCTTTAATCGCTGCTAAAGATCCTAAAGCACTTAAGATCTACAACGAGTACAATCAAGCCGGTATGAACGTGTTCACCAGCTTGTCTGACGGCGATGTTGCAAACATCTTAGCCTATGTACGCGACGACTGGAAAAACTTACAGAAAACTCCTCCTCCGGGTACCAATCCAGGTGGTGCTACTGATAGCGGACCAAGCGACATGGTTATTTTCGGTTTAATTGGCGTTATCGTTATTGCCTTTATCGTTATCCTGGTATTAAACAGGGTTATCGGTACACTGGAAAAACTGTTACTTAAAAAACAAAACCTGCCTGTAGAGGAAGAGGAGGAAGAAGAAGCTGTTAAGGTTGATCGTTTAGCAACTGTTAAAAAGATCGCTAAGAACAAAAAGCTGGTATTCTTTATCATCCTTTGCGGTACAATTGCAATGGGCAGCTGGAGCTGGGTTACCATGTGGAACACTAACGTTCACCAGGGTTATCAGCCAGAGCAACCTATTAAATACTCGCACGAGTTGCACGCCGGTGTAATGAAGATCAATTGCCAGTACTGCCACAGCGGTGCATACAAGAGCAAGAATGCTTCAATCCCATCACTTAACGTGTGTATGAACTGCCACAAGGTAGTTAAAACCGAATCGCCAGAAATTCATAAAATTTATGATGCATTGGGTTACGATCCGGCTACTCAGAAATATGATAGCACTAAAGCTAAGCCAATCCAGTGGGTACGTATCCACAACCTGCCAGATTTCGCTTACTTTAACCACTCACAACATACTAAAGTTGCAGGTATTGAGTGTCAACGTTGCCATGGCCCTATCCAAACCATGAAACAAGTTTACCAATACTCGCCACTTACTATGAAATGGTGTATCCAGTGTCACAAACGTACCGGTGTTAATGGTAAGGGTAATGCTTACTATGAGAACATGGTTAAAATTCACGACCGCATTAAGAAAGGCGACAAAGTTACTGAAGCCGAAATGGGTGGTTTAGAGTGCGGTAAGTGTCACTATTAATAAATTAAAACTTAGCAATTACAGTTTATATAGCTTAAATGGAAAGCAATAAAAAATACTGGAAGGGTATAGAGGAGCTGAACAGAACGCCGGAGTTTGTTGAAAAAAATAAACACGAGTTTGCTGAGCCTATTCCTATCGAAGAAATATTGAGTGGTGACGGACTAAAATCTAAAACCCCTCGTCGCGACTTTTTAAAGGCGCTGGGCTTTGGTGTTGGAGCTGTATCATTGGCTGCATGTCAGAAAGTGCCGGTTCACAAATCAATCCCTTACCTGATTAAACCAGAGGAAGTGACCCCGGGTATCGCCAACTTCTACGTATCAAGTTACGAAGGAAACGCCATCCTGGTTAAAACCCGCGAAGGCCGCCCTATTAAAATAGAAGGTAACCCTAACGATCTTTTTGGTAAAGGTGGTACATCTGCAAGCGCACAAGCTTCGGTGTTAGATCTTTACGATTCGAGCCGCTTAAAAAACCCACTGCAAGACGGCAGCGAAAGCGGCTGGAATCAGGTTGATACCTTTGTAAAAGGACAATTAGCCGGCATTAAAGCAGGTGGTAAAAAAATACGTTTAGTATCATCTACAGTTAACAGCCCATCTACACTGGCTGTTGTTGCAGATTTTATTGCTCAATACCCAACAGCTAAACATGTTACTTATGATGCGGTATCTTATACCGGTATCATCCAGGCCAATCAAAATAGTTTTGGTAAAGCAGTATTGCCGCACTACAACTTTGATAAAGCCGATATCATTGTAAGCTTTGGAGCTGACTTTTTAGGCAGCTGGATCTCTCATACTGAGTTTAACCGCCAGTATGCAACAGGCCGTACGGCTAAAGCACTGGAAGCGAAAAAAATGTCGCGCCACATCCAGTTCGAAAGCGGTATGAGCTTAACCGGTAGTAATGCTGATGTGCGCATGCCACTTAAACCTTCTGAAGAAGGTTTGGCTATCATGAGCTTGTACAATGCATTATCTGCTACAACCTTACCAGGATCTAAAAAAGTAAGTGATGCTAATACCGATAAAGCTATTACCCTTGCAGCTAAAGAATTATTAGCAAACAAAGGCCGTGCTTTAGTAGTAGCCGGCAGCAATGATGTTGCTACACAAGTATTGGTAAACGCTATTAACTCTTTATTAGGCAGCTACGGTACTACTATCGATTTAGATAACCCATCATTACAATACAGCGGTAACGATGCTGAGTTTGTTGAATTTGCAAACGAAGTAAAACGCGGCGAAGTTGATGCGGTATTCTTCCTGAATGCTAACCCTGCTTACGATTTCTATAATGCGAAAGACTTTGCTGCTTCACTATCTAAAGTGAAATTGAAAGTATCATTTGCACCATATAATGATGAAACTGCTGCATTATGTAATGTAGTTGCCCCTAACAGCCATTACCTTGAATCATGGGGTGATGAAAACGCTGTAACTGGTTACTACACCATTGTACAGCCAACCATTAACCCGGTTTACAATACCCGCCAGGCAGAGCAAAGCTTAATGACCTGGTCTGATAACCCGGTTAAAGAATATTACACATACATCCGCAATAACTGGGAAAAAACAATATTACCTATCGCAGGCTTATCTGGCCAAAGCGGTTGGGAAACATTGTTGCAAACAGGTTTTGTTAAAGCTACTGCTAAACCAGCAGGTACTTACAGCTTTAACCGCGACCTGAATGCTATAGCCCAAACCATTTTAACCCACAGCTCACAAGTTGCAGGTGGTAATGGTTTAGAGCTTCAGATATTTGAAAGCCCTAACATTGGCGATGGTAAAAAAGCAAACAACCCTTGGTTACAAGAGTTGCCAGATCCGGTTTCGAAAGTAACCTGGGATAACTTTGCTGCCATGGCAATTAAAACTGCTGAGAAATTAGGCATCGAAGAAGGTGATTATATCACTATTACGGCTAACGGTTACTCAATTGACCTACCTGTGTTATTACAACCAGGCCAGGCGCAAGGTACCATATCTGTAGCCGTTGGTTACGGCCGTACCAAAGCAGGTAAAGTAGGCGACGGTGTTGGTCAAAACGCTTATCCGTTCCATACCTTCCGTAATGGTACTTTCCAAACTACTGCTGCTGCCGAGATCAAAAAGACAGGTGCTTTGAAATATGTGTTCGCACAAACTCAAACCCACCACTCATATGAAGGCCGTAGCAGTGTAATTAAAGAGGCTACTTTAGCGCAATACGTTAAAGACCCGGCTTCTGTAGTTGGTAAATCTGAAAGCAAAGAAACTTACGACTTATGGTACGATTACGAGAAACCAACCTACAACTGGGTAATGGCTATCGACCTTAATGCTTGTACCGGTTGCGGTGCCTGTGTTGTGGCTTGTACTGCAGAAAATAACGTTCCGGTTGTAGGCCGCGAAGAAGTACGCAAGCGCCGCGAAATGCACTGGATCCGTATCGACCGTTACTATAGCTTTAACGATAATGGTAAAACAGTTACCAAAGAGAAAGAAATCAACAAGCTTGATGACCTTGATCACGTATCGGTAACTTACCAACCAATGCTTTGCCAGCATTGCGATCACGCACCTTGCGAAACAGTTTGTCCGGTATTGGCCACCACGCACTCAAGCGAAGGTTTAAACCAAATGACTTACAACCGTTGCGTAGGTACCCGTTATTGCGCAAACAACTGCCCGTACAAAGTGCGCCGTTTTAACTGGTTTAACTACTGGAACGATTCACGTTTCGAGAACTATGTACAAAACGAATACACCGAGCTGGTATTAAACCCGGATGTTACTACACGTTTCCGTGGGGTAATGGAAAAATGCAGCATGTGTGTACAACGTATACAAGCAGGTAAACTGAAGTCTAAATTAGAGAAACGCTCATTGAAAGATGGCGAGATCAAAATGGCTTGTCAGCAATCATGCCCAACCAATGCCATTGTATTTGGTAACGCAAATGATCCTAACTCAGAAGTATCAAAAGCACTGAAGAGCGAAAGAACTTATTATGTACTGGAAGAGCTTAACGTTCAACCGGGTATAGGTTACCAGGCAAAAATTAGAAATACAACTGAATTAGGCGTTTAATTTTTACAAAAGAGATTTTAATATATGTCATCTCATAGTGAATCAATAATCAGGGAACCGTTAATTACGGGTAAAAACATCACGTATGCCCAGATTACCAATGATGTACTGTTTCCGGTTGAAAACAAACCGAACAAAGCATGGTGGATAGGCTTTACTGTAGCCTCCATTGGTGCAATGGTTTGGTTATTTTCCATCAGCTGGACATTTTGGTACGGTGTAGGCGAGTGGGGTTTAAATAAAACAGTGGGCTGGGCCTGGGACATCACCGGTTTCGTGTGGTGGGTAGGTATCGGTCACGCCGGAACCCTGATCTCGGCGGTATTGTTGATCTTCCGTCAAAACTGGCGTAACTCCATCAACCGTTCTGCCGAGGCGATGACCATCTTTGCGGTTATCTGTGCGGCAACTTACATCTTCGGTCACATGGGCCGTACCTGGTTAGCATACTGGACTTTACCACTGCCAAACCAATACGGATCACTATGGGTGAACTGGAACTCGGCACTGATGATGGACGTGTTCGCGATCTCTACATACTTCTCTGTATCGTTAATATTCTGGTACACCGGTTTATTGCCAGATATCGCAGCCATCCGCGACCGTGCTACAGGACTTCGCCGCCGTATTTATTCAATATGCTCATTCGGATGGACCGGTTCGGTAAAAACCTGGCAACGTTTCGAGACCATATCATTAATCCTGGCGGGTATTTCAACTCCACTTGTACTTTCGGTACACACCATCGTATCTTTTGACTTTGCTACGTCACTTGAACCAGGATGGCACACTACCATATTCCCGCCTTATTTCGTTGCGGGTGCAATTTTCTCAGGTTTCGCTATGGTGCAAACGCTGTTATTAGTTGCCCGTAAAGTACTGGGTCTGGAAAACTACATCACCATGTTCCACATCGAATCAATGAATAAGATCATCATCTTAACAGGTTCAATTGTGGGTGTGGCTTATATCACTGAGTTCTTCATTGCATGGTACTCTGGTGTTGAATACGAGCAATATGCTTTCATTAACCGTTCAACCGGTCCATACTGGTGGGCATACTGGAGCATGATGACTTGTAACGTTATTACCCCGCAGTTATTCTGGTTCAGAAAGATCCGTTTAAGCATTCCTGCATCATGGGTTCTTTCAATCATAGTAAACATCGGTATGTGGTTCGAGCGTTTCGTAATTATTGTAACCTCACTACACCGTGATTACCTTCCATCAAGTTGGGTAATGTTTTACCCTACATGGGTTGACGTTGGTATCTTCGTTGGATCGATCGGTTTATTCTTTACCATGTTCCTGTTGTTTATTCGCGTATTACCTTCTGTGGCAATTGCCGAGGTGAAACTGTTACTGAAAACTTCGAGTGAGCAGGCTAAACTGAAACTGATTAAAGAAGGACACCTTGATCCGGAACAAGTAGAGTATTATAAAGAATCATTACAAAAATTCGACAGCGTTGAGCTGGCGGACTACGATAAAGTATAACCATGAGCAACACTAAAATGATATTGGGTCTGTTCGCAGATCCAGATGAAATGATGCATGGGATCGACAAATTGCAGAAAAACAGTGTTCCGATCTATGATGTATACACCCCGATGCCAATTCACGGTATTGAGGATAAATTAGGTATCAAAGAATCTCGCCTGGGTTATGCAGCATTTTGTTTCGGTTGCCTGGGTGGTAGTATAATTTTCTCCATCCTATATTACACGCTGGTACATGACTGGCCGATGAATATTGGTGGTAAACCACACTTTGCAATGCCAAACTTTGTTCCCTTCACATTTGAGTGGACTATTTTATGGACCGCCTTTGGTATGGTGTTTAGCTTCTTCTTTGCAACACACCTTTTCCCGGGCCGCGCACCACGTGTAATGGATCTGCGTGCAACCGACGATATGTTTGTGATTGCCATTGACGCCAAAGGAAATATACCACATGATGATATCACCAAAATCTTACAGGAGGCTGGTGCAGTTGAAGTAAAGCATAACGATAGAAAATATGTTAGCTATGAATAAATTTAGAATATTGGGTTTAACAGCTATTACTATTGCTGCTACCATTTTGGTTACATCTTGTAAAGACAAGAAGAGTACCGGATGGGAGTATGCCCCCAATATGTACGAACATATCGCTTATGATCCGGATCAGAAGAATCCGAATTTTAAGGACGGTAAAACAGCTCAGGTTCCGCCTGCGGGTACTATACCATTGGGCTTTACACGTTTTGATTATCCGAACACACGTGATGGCTATGAGAAGGCCAGTGGCGAAGTACAAAACCCGCTTAAAAACGTGCCGGCTAACTTTCAGGAAGGTGAAGTATTGTTTTCACACTTTTGCTCGCCATGCCACGGTGCAACCGGGCAGGGTGATGGTACAGTTGTGGCACACGGCTTCCCTGCTCCTCCGTCATATTCAAAAGGGCAATCATCTCGCGGTGGCGCTATGAAAGACCTTACCGACGGTAAAATTTATCATACAATTACTTATGGAGTAAACGCAATGGGTTCTTACGCATCGCAATTATCGCCAGAGGAGCGCTGGAAAGTAGTTATGTATGTTCACCATTTACAAACCTTATAAGTATTAGATTGATGAAGACTGAATATAGTTTTAATGAACGATTTGAGTTTGCAGGTAAGGCAAAAACCTGGAGCTTAATAGGCATTGTTATAGGTGTACTTGGAATTTTGTACGGCTTTTTTCTTGACCACGGTGAACTGGGTGTACAACGTACATTCTCTAACCTGTTGTTAATGGGTTACTATTTTGCCTGTGTATGTATTGCCGGTGTATTTTTTCTGGCTTATCAATATGCTGCACAAGCGGGCTGGTCTGTTGCCTTTTTAAGAATACCACAGGCGTTTGCAAGGGTATTACCTATTGCCGCAATTGTATTAGTACTTATTGTAGTTGCCGGTTTATTTACAACACACAATGTTGTAGAGAACGGTAAAACGTTTGTTACTCCTTATTTGTATGCCAACTGGGCCACGCATGGCGTAACCACCCCGGGTAGCGAAAATTACGATGCAATTATTGCCGGTAAATCTGCAGTGTTAAGTATCCCATCATTTTTAGGTGCTATCATTATTTTCTTAGCTGCATATACTTTCTTCGGATGGATGCTTGTTAAGTATTCTGAAAGTGAAGATGAGCTGGGCGGCATGAGCAACTACAGCAAAAGCTTTAAAATATCATTGATATTCTTAGTAGTATTTGGCTTTACTTACCCGGTATTTGCGTTTGATGGCATCATGTCATTAGAGGCACACTGGTTCTCTACCATGTTTGGCTGGTATAACTTAGCAGCTTTACACGTAGCAGGGTTATCTGTTATAACGCTAATTTTGATATTGGCTCATCAAAGTGGTTATTTCCCATGGGTAACTCAAAATCATATCCATAGCTTAGGTAAACTGATGTTCGGTTTCTCTATCTTCTGGACTTATGTATGGTTTGCACAATTCTTCTTAACCTGGTATGCCAACATGCCTGAGGAGAGTGTATATTTTTACAAAAGATGGGAGCCTGAGTACAAATGGTGGTTCTGGTTAAACATTGTGTTAAACTTTTGTGCGCCGTTGTTCTTATTAATGTCTCGCGATGCTAAACGTTATTATTCACGTATGGTAATGGTATGTATCATATTAATTATCGGGCACTGGTTAGATTACTACCTGATGATTTTCCCTGGTACTTTACCTCCACATGAGACTGCATTTCCTTTTGGTGTAGAAGAGATCACGATATTTATTGGCTTTGCCGGCTTATTTACCTTCCTGGTATTAAACGCTTTAAGCAAATTTAAATCGCTGGTGCCATCTAAACACCCATTTGTTGAAGAGAGCCTTCATCATCAAATATAATATTTGCTAACTTTGTAATTCACTGAGAATACCAAACACGATCTATTAAAATGGCATTCAAGAAACTGATAAATAATAAAATACTATCGCTGTTCGGCGTTCTGATGTTATCCGGAACCAGTATGGTGATGGCCGCTGATGCAACTACTGCAGCAGCCCCAGGTAGCGATGCTGCCCCGTCTGTATGGATAGGCGTATCTTACTACGTGCTACTATTGTTAGTAGTATGCTTTGCTGTAGGCATTATTGGTAAAATACTGCATGTGTATGATTTAACGCTAAAGCTGCAACGTAAATCAGGTATTAAATGGAATAATGTAATGGGGGTAATATGCCTTGCATTCCTTATTGCAGGTTTGGTTGGTGTATACTGGTCGTTTACTGTACAAGGCAGCATGATTTTGCCTGAGGCAGCTTCACTGCACGGTAAAACTATCGATACCATGTTTTGGACCACCTTCGGTATTACCGTTGTGGTATTTATCGGTACGCAGATCTTACTTTTCTCGTTTGCCTTTATTTATCGTGGTTCTGATAAACGCAGAGCTTATTACCTGCCGCATAACAACACCATTGAGAAAATATGGACTGTTGCACCGGCTATTGTTTTAACAGTATTGGTAATATTTGGTTTCTTTACCTGGAGATCGATCACTAACACGGTTGATGCCAAAGGCGAGCCAGCTTCAATTAACATCGACTTAACCGGTCACCAGTTTGCATGGGAAGTACGCTACCCTGGAAAAGATGGTAAACTGGGTATGAAAAACTACAAACTGGTAAGCGGCAGCAACAAAGTTGGTGTTGACTTTAAAGACCGTAACAGCCTGGATGATTTAAACGCTGATACTATTGTATTGCCGGTTAACAAATCTGTAAGGTTAAACATCATTGCACAGGATGTGATCCACAGTGTTTACATGCCAAACTTCCGTTTGCAAATGAACGCTGTACCGGGTTTACCAACCTTCTTTAAATTTACACCAACCATTACTACTGCAGATATGCGCAACAGGCTTGATAAGTCAGATTTTGAGTATCACCTGTATTGCAACAAAATTTGCGGTGGCGGTCACTACAATATGCAAAAAATTGTAAGGGTTGTAACTGAGGCAGAATACCAGGATTGGCTTTCGCACCAAAAACCATATCTGAACGATCAGCTTAGAAAAGAGCTGAAAATGGCCGATGCAAGTCAGCCGAAACAGAGTGGAGTACAAAACAGGTTAGCATTTAATAATTAATATTCAGGAGTAGCTATTATGTCAACATTAGCAGTTCACGATCATCACGGAGTTGAACATCATGATCACGATCATGGACATCACCATAAAGAAACTTTTATAACTAAATACATATTTAGCCAGGATCACAAAATGATCGCCAAGCAATTCCTGATCACAGGTATTATTATGGCGGTTATCGCGATGCTCCTATCTATCCTGTTCCGTATTCAGTTAGCATACCCGGATAAAAGCTTTCCTTTATTGGAAACTCTTTTAGGCCGTTTTGCACCAGGCGGACGTTTAGATCCAAACTTTTACCTTTCGCTTGTAACCATACACGGTACTATCATGGTATTCTTCGTGTTAACTGCAGGCTTGAGCGGTACTTTCAGTAACCTGCTTATCCCGTTTCAGTTAGGTGCCCGTGATATGGCTTCACCATTTATGAATATGCTTTCTTACTGTATGTTCTTTACCGCCAGTATCATCATGTTAGCATCATTCTTTGTACAAAAGGGGCCTGCCGGTGGTGGTTGGACAATTTATCCTCCATTATCTGCCTTACCTAAAGCGATGCCGGGTTCGGCCGAAGGTATGACCTTGTGGTTAATCAGTATGGTGCTGTTTGTTGCTTCTCAGTTAATGGGTGGTATCAACTACGTAAGTACTGTATTAAACATGCGTACTAAAGGTATGGACCTTTGGAAAATGCCTTTAACTATCTGGGCGTTCTTTTTAACTGCTATCTTAGGTATCCTTGCATTCCCTGTACTGGTTGCGGGTGTTGTATTATTAGTATTTGACCGTAGCTTCGGTACCAGTTTCTACTTATCAGAAATTGTTGTACAAGGCCAGGTTATGAACTTCGAAGGTGGTAGCCCAATCCTGTTCCAGCACTTATTCTGGTTCCTTGGTCACCCGGAAGTATATATTGTAATTATGCCTGCGATGGGTATCTCATCAGAGGTTATGTCGGTAAATGCACGCAAACCAATCTTCGGTTACCATGCAATGGTTTACTCATTGATCGGTATTACTGTATTGTCATTCATCGTATGGGGGCACCACATGTTTGTAACGGGTATGAATCCGTTCCTGGGCGGTGTGTTCATGATCACAACGTTGATTATCGCTGTACCATCGGCAGTAAAAACCTTTAACTGGCTGGCTACGCTGTGGCGCGGTAATATCCGCTTTACTCCGGCTATGTTGTTTGCTATCGGTCTGGTATCGTTCTTTATCTCAGGTGGTATCACTGGTATCTTCTTAGGTAACGCAGCGTTAGATATCAACTTACACGATACTTATTTCGTAGTTGCCCACTTCCACCTGGTAATGGGTTCTGCGGCTATATTTGGTATGCTTGCCGGTGTTTACCACTGGTTCCCTAAAATGTTCGGCCGTATGATGGACGAGAAGTTAGGTTACCTGCACTTCTGGTTAACTTTCATCGGTGCTTACCTGGTATTCTTCCCAATGCACTTTATGGGCTTGGATGGTGTACCTCGCCGTTACTATGCATTCACTGAAATTGAATCATTAAAACAATGGTTATCTGTTAATACATTTATCACATGGGCGGCTATCATGTCGGCTGTGGCACAGGTTGCCTTCTTGTTCAATTTCTTCTATTCAATATTCTTCGGTAAAAAAGCTACTCAAAACCCTTGGGGTTCTACAACTTTAGAGTGGACTACCCCGGTTGAGCGTATCCACGGTAACTGGCCAGGCGAATTGCCAACTGTTTACCGTTGGCCGTACGACTACAGCAAGCCTGGTGCTGAGGAAGACTTTATTCCGCAAACTACTCCTTATTCTCAAACCATGACGTCGAACTTGCCGCATGATTTTGAAGATAACCCTATTGGTTTAACCCAGTACAACGAGTGGTTGAAAACACAAACAGTAAACGAAGAAGTAAAATAATCGGATCTTTGATCTGAATATATATTAGGGTATCTGCGCCGTTACATTTACCGGACCGGATACCCTAATTTTTTTGAGGAATTAGATAATAAATGAGTAAATCATCGCAGCGGACAAAATTTAAGAGGGTCAATCTGATCGCAATTGTTTCGCTTTTTGCTGTGATTCTGGCTGGTGGTGTTGTGCGCAGTAGTGGTTCGGGAATGGGTTGCCCCGACTGGCCTAAATGTTTTGGACGGTACGTACCGCCTACTGACGTTTCTCAACTACCTAAAGATTACAAGCAGGCTTATGTAGCCGGCAGGGTTAAAAAAAACCTTCGATTTGCCAGAACACTGGATGTATTTGGATACAGTAACCTGGCCAAACGCATCCGCGAAGATAAATCGATTCTGGTGCCCGAAGATTTTAATGCGGCCAACACCTGGACAGAATACGCAAACCGTTTAGTTGGTGTAATTGCAGGTTTTGCAATGATATTTACTTTGGTATATTCTTTCAGCTATGGTAATGATGTAAAGCTGATCCCCATACTAAGTATCATCAACCTGATACTGGTAGGTTTTCAGGGTTGGTTAGGTTCTATTGTGGTATCAACCAATTTAACCAGCTGGATAGTTACCGTGCACATGCTTTTAGCCCTGGCTATTTTGGCTATCAGCATTTATACTTATCATTTAGCGCTTACTTATAATAAGCAAAGCAGTAAAGTGAATGGATTGGTGATAACGATTGCTATCATCTCGTTAATCATCAGCATTGTACAGATTGTGATCGGTACGGATGTACGTGAAGAGATTGATGCGGTATCGAACCATTTACAAGGCTACCGCGAGGATTGGATTAACAGTGTTGGCGCTGTATTTGCCAACCACCGCACACTGGCTATTGGTGTTTTGGTGATCAACGTGATCTTATACGGCTTGATCCGTAGAAATTATAACCGGCATTCGGTACCGCAGCAAATGATGAGCTTTACGTTCCTGATGATATTGCTGCAGATTGTTACCGGAGTTGTTTTATCGTACTGGATGTTGCCGCCGTTTGCGCAGGCAGCACACATTTTACTGGCCAGCTTAGTTTTTGGTGCACAATTTTACCTGTTGCTTAATTTATATAAAGCTGCAGGGGTGAAGGGAGGAAAGATATGAGTTTTAAAGATTTTAAGAACCTAGTTAAACTCAGACTTACTCTTTTGGTGGTGTTCTCGGCCTCTATCTCATTTTTAATTGGGAGCAAGGTTGATAATGAGGCGCACGGTTATATCGGCTGGAGCCATATTAACTGGATGAACTGGGTGATGTTAATAGTAGGTGGTTTCCTGGTTACAGGTGCGGCTAATTGCTTTAACGAAATTATAGAGAAAGACTTGGACAAGTTAATGACCCGTACCTCGGATCGACCACTGCCGTCTGAACGTATGACGACCGGACAAGCCCTGGTTATCGGTTTGTTTATGGCCTTAGCCGGTACTTATTTATTAGGTAAATTGAATCTGCTGACTGGGTTTCTATCCGTATTTTCAATCATCCTTTACGCGTTTGCTTATACGCCGCTAAAACGTAAATCGCCAATTGCGGTATTTGTGGGGGCTATACCGGGTGCATTACCGCCGCTTATTGGCTACGTGGCAGCACACCCAACAATTGATGAAATAGCCCTGATACTTTTCGGCATCCAGTTTATGTGGCAGTTTACCCACTTTTATGCTTTGGCATGGGTACTGGATGATGATTATAAATTAGGAGGTTTCAGACTTTTACCTACCGGAAAGCGTGATTTAACAAGTGCAATAGTTACCTTTGTTACCGCACTAATCTTATTGCCTGTGAGCCTGTTACCTACTTATTTTGGTTACGGCGGTTATTACGTAGGCGGGGTATCATTAGTGTGCAGCTTAATATTTTTATACCAGGCATTTAACCTGATGCGCACTTTAGAAATTAAAGCCGCACGTACGTTAATGTTCGGTTCGTTTTTATACCTGCCTGTAGTGCAGTTAATGTTTTTATTTGATTTTATAGGGAAGCGATAATGATGGCTCAGATACAGCAAGACAAAGACAGGCTTAACCTGGCACCTAAAAAATTTAATATGTGGATTTTCCTATTCACATCGTTTATGTTTTTTATGGCGCTTACCAGCGGCTTTATAGTTTATAGCGGTGGTAAGGGGCATGGCCTTGGTTTTAACATGCCTAACATATTTGCTTACAGTACAGGTGTAATTGTACTAAGCAGCTTGACCATATTTCTGTCTTCGAACGCGGCTAAACGCCTGCAGTTTCAGAAGCAGCGCCTGTTTTTATGGGCTACAATAGCACTTGGCGTTATATTTTTTGTGTTACAGGTATATGCCTGGAGCCTTTTAATTAAGGGTGGTATCTATTTTACCAACCCTAATGCCTCACAATCCTTCGTTTATGTGTTTACCGGCATGCATTTGCTACACATTTTGGCGGGTTTGTTGTTACTAATAAATACCCTGGTGAAAGCTTACCGCAACACACCACAGGTAATGAACTTGTATAATATGGACATGTCATCAATATTTTGGCATTTTCTTGATATTATATGGATTTATCTCTATGTTTTTTTACTTTTGAACCAACGTTAAACAATTCTATTTAAGTACACATGAGTACAGCAGTATCACCAATTGACGAAGTTAAAACCACACCATGGTCTGGCGGCCGCTCGCCATTCTCGGTTGAATATGGTAAAATAATGATGTGGTTTTTTCTGTTATCAGATGCCTTCACTTTCTCGTCATTATTAATTGCTTACGGTGCCCTACGTTTCAGCTCAAACAGCTGGCCGGCAGCCGACCTTATTTTCCAATCAGTACCGGGCACGTCTATTGAGCATGGTGCACCATTGGTATTTGTAGGTTTGATGACGTTTATCCTCATCATGAGCTCTGTAACCATGGTATTAGGCGTAGAAGCCGGCCACCGCGGTGCTAAAAAAGAAGTTGCTACCTGGCTTATACTTACCGTAATTGGTGGGTTTATGTTCCTGGGTTGCCAGGCATTGGAGTGGAGACACTTATTTTCTGAAGGTTTTGGATGGGGACATATCCCTACAGACCTTAGCGAATTTTTCCATAAAGGTGCTCCGGTATCAGCAACATACACACAACAATTTGCAAATTTATTTTTCACCATAACCGGTTTCCACGGTTTCCACGTATTTACTGGTGTTATTATTAACATCATCATCCTGGTTAACGTGCTGATGGGTACTTACGAAAAACGCGGCAGCTACCTGATGGTTGAAAAAGTTGGCCTTTACTGGCACTTTGTAGACCTTGTTTGGGTATTCGTATTTACTTTCTTCTATTTAGTATAAAACATTAACTGATCAATTATATGTCAGCAGAAAACACACACGCAGCTCATCACGAAGGAGAAGAGCACGAATCAATGACCAAAAAGAAAATCTGGCACGTATTCTGGATTCTTTTAGGCATCACTACAATCGAATTTATTATAGCGCTTTACCTGGTACCTCATGGTATTATCCCACTTAGAGCTGCTAACCCTATTTATATTGTATTAACGCTGTTTAAAGCATTCTACATTATCGCTTACTTTATGCACTTAAAGTTCGAGAAGGTAGGTTTAATATATGCAGTAGTTGTGCCTGTTCTGTTCATCATCGGTTTGATCCTGGTACTTACTAACGAAAGCCACCACTGGATCGATCTGAGGGCGTAATGAACAAAAATACAACCGTTAAAAAGGTTTTAATCCTGGTACTCATCTTAGCAGTACCGGGATTTTTATATTATTTACTAACCGCAAAGGGCAAAAACCGCTATAAGCCATTGCCATT